>JAYTSG010000014.1:0-26931 GCA_043745785.1 bacterium
GCGCCGTAGGCGCCGCTCCTTGGTATTTTGTATTTTCTTGTGCCGACCTTCCAGACTTTAACTTTAGGGAAAACTCAGTATTATTACTTTACTAAAAGCTTCGCCTCACTAAAATCGAGCCAGCTTTTTATAGAGCTTTGCTTTGTCTTTTGGGTGGTATTTAGGATTTCTACCCCAACAATTTGCCCTTTTCTGTCGATATCGACGATGAAGCTTGGCGAGATTTCTTTTGTTGTAAAGACTTTATTCCTAGAAATTTTGATATACAAGGACTTAGCTACGCTGTCATAACTAATCTTCGTAGTACGCGATGGTGATGACATACGTTCTTTTCTCATATTTATATACTACATGCAAAGAGTGACCTTTAGCAATACCACTAACCACAACTTGGTCGAATTGCTCTTTTTTAGTTTTGGGATTACTGATGATGCTCTTCACAGAGTCTAACGTTATATTTCTTTCTCTTAGTCTTATTTCTGCGTGATAAGTAACCTTAAAATTCATAAGGTAAGTATAGCGTACATGAACTACCCCCCCTGAAGGCACGAAGTGTCTCAATCTGATCACACCATAACTTCTAAAACAACTCGCCATGCGTTCCAATAGCAATCGTGTAGAGTACACACTTCTCTTTATCAAGAAAGTAGATAAGCAACACGTCATTTTGTATATGACACTCAAAACACCCTTCAAACTCTCCACTTAGTTCATGATTCTTGTATTTTTTAGGAAGAGTTTCTCCAGTAAGGAGGATATCTACGGCAGCATCAAACAACTCTTTTTTAAACTTTTTATGTTTCTCAATTTTAAGAAGAGATTTTTTACACTTATTTGTGAGAAAGAGCTGATACATGAAGTGTTTTACCAGTTTTTACTATCTTCCCACATTTCTTTCGCACTTTTATATCCATCCCCTTTCTTAACATTCTTCAAATCTTTTTCCATTTGTGCGCGCCACGCTTTTGCAATGGGTGCTGGGACTTTTTCTTGTGGGTACACTTCCACTGGAAGACTCCCTTTTCTTCCAACCTCTTCTAAGAACGCATTAAAAGCTGACGACATCGAAATACCCTCTTTTTTAAAGACTTTCATTGCTTCTTTCTTTATTTTACTACTCGTACGAATCTGTATTGTTGTGTCCATATGTTTATGATAGTATTTGCCGAAAAGTTTGTCAATACAATTGTCATTACAATTTTTTATAAAAACTCGGATAACTTTTCCTTAAATTTTTGATCTTTTCCTTCTCGTCTATCGACACTCCTTCTTGTTTATAAAGATTCCTGCGTTTTGCTTCATGGTAAGGACTGACCCACAGAGTGCTTCAAAAGTTTACGTCAAAAATTGCTATTTGTGTCCAAGACATGACTTTACTAAGTCAGACGCGATTTCAAACTAGCAAGTTTGCGGACACTGTAAACGCCTAAAAATTGAAATCGACCACCACCATCGCATGATCACTCTCTATCTCCCTGTTATCAAGAGGGAGCTCACTCATATCATGGAGATTCTCATTAAAAATCTCCACTTTCTTTATATTTCTTGCTAAAAATGGTGTACCTAACATCGTATCGAATGTCTTTTTTTCTCCATGATGTATATGTGTAGTGAGTGGTGACAGAGCGCCTGTCATAGCATCAGCGAGCTCTGCACTTCCTACAGGAGAAGCCTTTAGAATACTAAAGAGTATCGAACTTGTACTTTCATTGAAGTCCCCTGTCACCACCACCTCATTCCCCTTCTTTATTTCTTCTCTAATAAGTGCACGTAGCTGTAGTATCTCACCCATTTTTTGCATGACAGATCTTGCGAGGGCGTCGCTGTAAAGACTCTCATCTATCCTATCTTCACCTTCAAGAAAGAGTGGCAAGCCAGATTTTAAATGCACTCCAAAAAGCGTAACCGTTTTACCTTTATACGAAAAAAGTACTTTTGCAAACTCTCTCCGCACATAAATAGCGGTCTGATCGCTCTCTTTCTCTGAAAGAGATGGTAACGGCATCGGCACAGTGCTGACACTTTCACAGAGTATACCTTCTAGATTTTTCTTATACAGCACCGTATTGGCAATACCTCGATGGTCTTTATTAGCTTTAAAAGCATGATAACCCAATTCTTCAGCGAGTGTCATAAGAGCACCTTCAGCAAGTACTTCTTGTAAAAAGAGAATATCAGGGTCGGATCGTCTTATTTCATCAGAAAAATATAATATCCTTTCGCTCGTATATGCTTCGCTTATAAAGAGCGTCCGTCCGTTATATTCTGGATACTCTCCTACATCATAAAAATTTTTAACATTCCATGTAGCGATTTTCATAAAAAACTTTTACTTCTGCATCAGGAAATATACATGGCGCCCTTATCGAAGACTCTAAGTACAAGTCTGTCGTTAATAACGGAATAGGCATCTCTAGCCATTGGAAATCCTTCATGCTGTGACAAACTAAGACCTTGTTTACTGAGCTCATCAGTTATTGATACTCCATCGTAGAGTAGATCTTTAGGCATGGAAGATCCAAGTCTTTCAAATAACTTACCGTGAGCAAAGAAGTAAGCAATGATCTCTTCCGAATTCGGCTTCAAAGATGTCGGCTGAATCTTATCATTTGTAACGATAGGTGAGCTTAAATTTGAATAAGCAACAACACCATTGCTGATACCATAGAAACTAGCAACTTGCTCCTCCATACAACCTTTGACTATCCATTTATTCTCAGACATAATCCCGCTACAAGTAGTTCCTCCAACATAATATTCACGCTTGTATGCAATTTTTCCTGTCGCCTGGTCAACAAAGAAATAAATAATGGGGGAACTTGAGCTAGCAACTATCTGTGTACCCAAAGTCAACTTCCACTCAGATTCAGAACCTATACTAATACTGCTCTTTTTTTGCTTTACGTTTGAGGAGAATAAGAAAAGTTTTTTGATTTTTGAAAAGAAGTCTACTGTTTGAATTGGCTGAGCCGGCACGTCAGAGAAGCTTTCATCAGATATGATATAAGGCTTTACTTTCTTCTCGGAATTAAATAGTGGTTTACCTTGATACGAAAGTATTTTTGAAAATAAGATTGGATTTCTTACGAATGGACCAGCGATTTTTTGACCCTTTTCATCAAAAAGATATAGTCCATCCTCTAAGGTGGCGAGGAAGTAGAGGTATTCGTCAATGTTTGTTAATGAGGTAACACTGTTGTAAGGGCCAAACTTTTTACTACCAAAGACTACATACCTAAAAACTTTTTTATTTATTGATTCCTGGGTAAAGGTTGTATAGACAGGTGCTTTATTTACCATGATATGATATCCACATCTGAATAAACAGGGATCGTAGAAGAGCCATAGAAAACAAAAGAATCATATGGGGTTTGAGTAAGCCAAGGTTTCTCGGGGTTTTCTTTCGTTAGAGATGTTGACGCGATTGCCATCATATATGAAAACTCTCCTGAAATAAAATTAGGGAGAGGCTTAAGAACGACACCTTTTGCAAGAAAAGCTTTTTCACGACCAACTGAAGTAAACTCTAAACCATTTGGAAGAGAAAAGGCTTGGTTTTCAAGAGCTGATAATAAAGGTGTTGCTGTACTATTTAAGTCGACTTCTTCAACTTTCACAGCTTGAGAATTCGCGCATAATGTCGAAGCTAAAAGTAGTTGTGTTTTTTGATCAATCAAACCTGTAGCCAAAAGAGCATTCTTAGCTTGTAGTTTTTTTATAGCACTCACTGTTGTTGTATCATACCTAGCACTTAAAGTGGCAGTGTAGTATCCATTTGTCTGCAAATACTTTTGGAGTGCAATAACTTTACTACCTTGGTAACCCGGCTGCATAAATGCTAGGTCGCATTCAGCAAACACAAAAGAGAAAGTGATCAACGGTAATACTAGAAGTAGAATTTTTTTCATGATTTTATTGTAACACAGCATTATATATAAAGACTTATTTTTTACACTAAAAAAGGATGTCCTCCTAAAAAAGATCTTGCACTTTTAGTGTCTCGTTTTCTACACCCATCAATATAAAAACGACCTGATCGGTCGTTTTTGTTTTTTTCTATGTGTTATTTCTTCTTTACAGGTGCAACTACCCCTTTTCCAGCTTTAGGACGCTTTGCTCCATAAAGTGAACGACTTTGACGGCGAGCATCTACTCCAGTCGCATCAAGACGTCCGCGAACGATGTGGTAACGTACACCAGCAAGATCTTTTACTCTACCGCCGCGTATCATTACTACAGAGTGTTCCTGTAGCTTGTGCTTTTCTCCTGGAATGTAGGCAGTGACTTCCATACCATTAGTAAGACGCACACGAGCTATTTTACGGAGCGCAGAGTTCGGCTTTTTTGGGGTCGTTGTCGTAACTTTGGTGCACACACCACGCTTAAATGGTGAGTTGTAATAATTAGGCTTATTTAAAATAGCATTGAAACCACGCCCCATAGCAATGGAACGGGTTTTTTTCTTGACTTGAACACGGCTTTTCTTAACGAGTTGATTGATTGTTGGCATAAAATACTAAGTTGCTGTATTGTACTATATACAATTAAGAAATGCAAGAGACTCTCCTTTTACTTTTCTCTCTTTTCATCTATTTTTTAGCACTCTCTTTGACAGCTTTCAGCTCATCATGCACAGCATCATAAATAACAAAAAGTTTTGTATAGGCTAATATATAGTCCCCTTCTTTGACTTCGCTATAAAACGGATTTTCTGTTCGAAGTTTCTCTGGATTTTCAACTCTGACGAGAGAAAGTGGAGGCTCTTTAGGGAGTGGTACATGAGCACCCACTCTGCGAATAATGTCTTCATCAGAAAAGAGACTACTTTCGACCATTTTTGCTTGTACATATTTATACGATTCGAGTAAGGAAATAGTGGTAACTAAAAGAACAAAAAGAACAACCAATAGTTTTCTTTTTTGATAGCAAAGTAAACTAAAGCTCCTGACCAAAAAATAAAACACAGAAAGACTTGCTCTGCCGAACTTTTTAGTCGTAGATTTTTTCTTTGTTTTTAAGGCCAAACTACTCTTTGTCTTCACTTTTTTGAGAGTTTTTTTCTCCATGCTAACAGTATACACCTTCTAAGGGACAAACGTGTGGAGATGTCCTATAGATTACCGAGTACGAAAGAAAACACAGTAGGAGCAATAGCGGAATAGATAAAAGAGGCGATGACAATGGCCATTATCATATAGAGTGGGTTGTAAATAAACTGACTATTAATACGGAGCTTTGGGAAAAGACCTTGCAATATCGCCATACCATCAAACGGTGGAACAGGAATAAGGTTGAAAAGAAAAAGTGACAAATTGATGGAAACAACAGCAAGAAGAACCTTTCCAACCTCGGGATCGAGTAGATTATAATGAGAAAAAAGACGAGCAAGTACGAATGATAGAGCAACAAGGAAAAGGTTGGTAAGGACCCCTGCGGCTGCAACCCAAGACTCTGCGTATTTACCGACAAGATTTCTTGTATTAACGGGGACTGGTTTAGCCCAACCAAAAAGTAGACCAGAAAAGAAGATAGATGCGAGAGGAACAATGACTGATCCGAGTATATCTATATGTGGAAGCGGATTAAGAGTAAGTCTTCCTGCTAAGAGTGCTGTTTTGTCCTTAAAGAGATAGGCAACATATCCATGAGCTACTTCGTGAAGTATTATAGAAAAAAGAGTAACAACACAAACCACAATAATTCCAAAAGCTGTGTATTCCATATTAAAATACTATAGCACAAGTACGTTATTGATTATAGTGAAGCAGATTAGATCTCTTTCAAAAAATATCAGCAACTTCTGTTGTCGTCGCCAAATGACTACATTTAAGCTTGATGATGAAGGATTATGTACTCATAACCTGTCCGAAATACAGGTTTAAATAAAGCTCCCAACATCAGATCTATTCGCATGCTACGCGTTGGCAGGTGTGGGGTATCTTAGGTACTACACATAAGAATACGTTGGGGGAACCAAAGTTTTCACCAACCATTTCTCATTGAATACCTTGCAGCTCTGCTGCGAGGTATTCAATGAGAATAAAAGAAAAATACAAGTATAGAAAGACTTGAGTACAGGACATTTTGTAGAAGAAATAGCAAGATTACGCATTGTGCATTATTTTACAGCTCACCATACTTGTCTTAGGATTACATCAAGTATAGCGGAGGAGACATGACTTTTGAAAAAAGTTTATGTTTACTTTCCATGAGAGTATCATCTTGATTACTCATAAAGAATGCTTCCTCGTCTTCATGTTTCCATGCTTTCAGACCGAATTGTCTGAGTATATGTAGCACAGTATCTATCTTGTAGCTAAGATTAATACCTCTCATCTTCAAATAAAGGAGTTTTATTTTGAAATATTTTTACAGAACTAAGCTCTACTCCTCGTATCCACCAAAAACAATACAAAAAAAAGGCAGTCTCGCGATAGACCATTAAAAACACAAAACATCTCTAAGGCAACATTACTATCTTGTCTAAAAACCCTTGTAAAAAGAGATTGTCTATGATAAGATGGGGTGACTAATCGTAAAAACTATGGCAAACATCTGTCTCACTTGTAATAAAAGCTCGAAAGTAGTAGGAAAATATTCTAACTCTGTTCGTGCCACTAAATACAACCCTTGTGGTGATAGACGTGTCTATCCAAACCTCCAGTGGGCTCGTATCCCTAATGGTCCACGTATTCGTATTTGTACCAGCTGTATTAAGCGTGGCACACATCTCGAAATCAAGCTTTAATGAGCAAATAAAAGAACGACACCTTACGGTGTCGTTCTTTTATTTGCTCATTAAAGCCCCTTTATCTGAAGATGCGCAAGCGTTCTTTATTATTAAAACTCCCCAGGTCAAAAATCTCCCCTCACTCACTCCGTTTGTATCAACTGGGTATCTATAGGAACTGCTCCGCAAAGATTATTGAAAACCGAGGGTTTTCAAACTTTCCTACAAGGGCTTGAGGTAGAGATTGCAAGGAATGGAGATAAAGCAAAAAACACTTACAATACTCTCTATGCCAAATCACCTGCAAAACATGTCTACCTAACTTTCATTGCAAGTCCCCAAGAGCTCGCTTCGGGTAATCTTTCTTTTTTGGTGAGCGTTAGTTGATAGAATCCAAATATCCACGTAGCTATAACGGCAAATAATTTATACAGTGCCCAAACAGGAGGAGTAAACATCATTCTGGAAACCTCATTTCCAATACCAAGTAGTACAAAGAAGAAAAACCATCTCATTGAAAGTATTTTCCACCCCCTCTCTGTCATTGCAAAAAAATCACCGAAAAAGAAACGTAAAACATACTTTTTTTGCAAAAGTCCAACACTAATCGCAATAGCAAAAAAGAAATAATACAGCGTATCTTTGATGATAATAAAAAATGGATTATGAAAGATAAGCGTTAAAGCTCCAAAGAAAAGGATAGTGCTTGCTGCAAATATTCCAAAGACAGGAATCCTTTTTTCTAAAAAATAAGACACAAGGAGTGCAGTAAGAGCGCTCACAATAAGCACTTTTACACCAAAAGAGAACGAAAATATCTCAGTAGCTACAATGAAAAGTGCTACGGGTACAAATTCTGTAAGCGCATTTATAGCAAATTTTATTTTCCCCATACACTTAGTATACAGTACCAAGAGCTCTTCCTAAGAAGATTATACGCCTCAAAACTCTCTACAAAACTTTAAGAATATCTTAAAGGCTTGATAAAGGGGAGAAGCATCTCCCTTTCCCTAATACTCTTCCCAGAGTGCTAGGCATTGTTTACAGACCTCTCAACCTCCCGGTGATAGCGTAGACCCGCAGCAGCATGTGCGCCTGGTGTGGCAAAGAGGGTTGCGACCCTCGCCTCTTCCGCTTTGTATGCGGTACGAGTAAGCCCCAGCTCCCCATACTCTTCTTCATACATGCGTGCCAGACTAGCTCCCGCGTAGGTGAGATGCACCCTTGCGTTCCGTACGAGACGGGCATGAGGCAAGCTACACTCGCTTGTCACCATGGCAAAGGGTGTACTCCGCGACAACACATCCTGCGCCGTCAACGTGAGATCTCCTTCAACTCGCTTACCGAGCATGGTGTCGGCCCTTACAAGTGACAACTTGCTATAAAGGCGCCGCTGATGAAGGTTACCCAGCTTTTTGTGCTGAACCATGCCATGCTGAGCTTCGGTGATGACACCAAGCCCCTCGAGGGTTTTGAGGACGTGGTCGACAGTAGACCATGTGTGAAGGAGGTTGACGGGCTCCCAGCCGAAATACAACGAGAGGCAAAAAACCTCAACAAAAACTTCCGGAGTCAGATTCAGATTCTTCATTTTCTTTCCTGTAGTTGGAAGTACGTTCAATAATTATTACTTCTTATCTTGAATATCGTACTTCCAACTACAGGAATTTTATAAAGAACAAAACTTTTTCGTCGTTTCCGACTCATCAGGCAGAATACACATTCTGCGAAAGCGACTCGTTTCGTGAGTCAGACGGCGAGCAGGTTACTCGCACCAGTTTTACATCTCCACTTTGATCCATTGGATGGTGGCGCCTTCTGGGAGCTTGTGAGCCCCTTCCGGCAGACGCGGACCACGGTACTGGCCGACAATCGCCACGTCGCCCTTGTGGAGGGTGACGGTGATGCGAGCGCAAGAAACTGGAGTTCCAAGCGTATCCGCAAATACTGCCGCAGTGTCGGCGTGACCGACGCCGGAGGACCAGCTTGCCGAGGCGAGCAGGCTCTTGACCTCGCCGAGTGTGAGCTCGGTGAGAGTCGCGATTGCTGGAAAAACCTCCAGCATGTTCAGTGAAAAAGCATTGAGCAGTAGCATGGGGTCCCCTTTCAAGAAATGTTTTGACAAGCGGTATTGCTTATCATCTAGGTAGATTGTAGCACTTTTTAGTCACTTTGTCAATATATATATGATGATAAAAATATGATATAATAGTATTATAAATAAAGCTTATTATTACACTATGTCAAAAAATCTTGATAAAAAAGAATTACGAGCACTTTTTACAAACCTTGAAAAACTAGGACTTTCTGAGAAAGAATCCCAAGTCTATCTGTTTTTACTTGGGCGAGAGCTCGAAGTAGGCAGCTCTAAAATAGTCCTTGCAACCAAACTTCACGGTCAGTATGTCTACGATGCACTCGCAAAGCTCGAAGAAAAGGGACTTGTTAAGCATATGATAAAAAATGGCCGTAAAAAGTTCCTCGCCAATCCTCCAGCCCGCATAGACTCTCTCATCGAGGAAAAAAAGCTCATTGCAAATGAAGTACGTGACAAACTAGAAAGTCTTTTTCGAAGAAAAGAAGCTCAGGAATTCGAGGTGTACCAAGGAGAAGACCAGTTTATTACTCATGAATTTAAAATGATAGAAGAGGCATCTCATGATAGCAAAATACTTATTATCGCTGGAAAAGGAGACAAGTTTACTGAAATAATGGGAGATACTCATCGGAGACCCTATAATGCAACAGCTCTCGCGAAAAATATCACTGTTCTTTATATAGGAACTCAAGATCAAGAAAAATATCTCGCTTCAGTCAAAGAAAGAAGACCTCTTTTTGACTATCGTATCATGCCAGGATTACACACAAGTACCGTCAGCACATCAATACATGAAAATGCAGTTCTTTTCCAAGTATATGGTGATCCACTCCTTGTATTTAAGATAAAAAGTAAACAGATAGCAGACGACTATAGCTCATTCTTTAAGTCACTGTGGGATATGTGTGAGGAAAAATAATCACTTGCTCGTGACAACTTTTAAAGAATCCAGCTTTATCTGAAAAGTAATATCACCTTTTTCGATAGTGCTCATCACCGTACTCCCTACTTTTTTTACTCTCTCTAAGGTCTCAGTACTCGGATGTCCGTATCTGTTATCTTTCCCAGCACTCACGACTACATAGTCAGGATGCGTGTAAGAAAGAAGTTCTGCTCCAGTACTACCTTTACTTCCATGATGTCCAGCTTTCAGTACGGTAAGATTCCGTGGCAGTAGCCCACTTTCGATAAGTAAATGTTCTCGCTCTAAAGGAAGGTCACCTGTTAAAAGAAAAGAAAATTCTCCTTTGGTAAGGAGTAGCACCTGCGATGAGTCATTCGTTTCCTTTTCAGAAAAAGACTCACCCTTTCGTGGCAGTAACACTGTGAGGAGTGCCCCGCCTCCGATGTCTATCGTATCCCCTGCGAGTAAATCAAAAACTTCCGTGCCAATTTCTCCTTGTACATACTCATCATCAAGCGTTGTCGATGATGAAGCATGAAGTAATGTAGATTTAGTCACAGAAAAAGAATGAAGCGCTTTGATGCTGCCGAGTACATGATCTTTGTCAGCATGAGTCGGCGCCACTACATCTATCTTGGTATCAAACATCGGCAAAAGTCTCGCAATTTTTCCAATAACTTTTGGCGACGGGCCTCCATCGATGAGTACTCTCGTCCGCGACCCAGACTCTATTAGTACTCCATCTCCTTGCTCAACATCTAAAAAAGTCACCTTCAAACTATCGCTCGTTGAGAAAGAAGAATAAACAAAGCCTGCAAACACAAGACAAAGCAGAGAAAGAGAAGCAAGAACTATAGCGCCATACGATGAGACTGTTTTCTCAAACATTTTCATCACGTTTACTCTTACACCATCAAAACCTTCTTTCAACATTGAAGCTCTTTTCTTTTTCTTTGATTTTTCTGTCATGGTATAATCAGTGTATATGTCCCTTATCGATTATGGAAATCTCTTCGCATCAGGAAGTCTCGCCCTCGTTTTTCTTCTCATGATTTCAAATGGCTTCTTCTCTTTTCCTTCTTCACAAATACTGTATATCACTCTTGGAGTTTTTGTGGCGAGCGGAAAAATTGGATTCATACCGATGCTCATCGTGGGAGCGCTTGGTAACACTATCGGTAATTATCTGCTCTACGAAATCACCTACAAGCATGGAGAAAAAGTAGCCCGCAAATTTTTACCTATCAAAACAGAAATGTATGAGGCTTTGAAAGAAACGTTTAAAGAAAAAAGTTTACTATGGCTCGCTCTTGGGAAAATGACACCTTCACTTAAAGTTATCATCCCACTCCTTGCTGGCATCGCCCGCACTAAACGTATTCCTACTTTTTTTGTGTTTCTCATCACCTCTTTCATCTGGGGCACTGCTTTTATTTCTATCGGAGTCTTTTTTGGTAAGAGTTTTTCTTTCGGCTATTACGGTCTCGCTATGGGGCTACTCGGCCTTGGTATCGCTCTTTACTTTACGAGTTTAATGCAAAAGAAGATCGAGCAAATGAAAAAGGTAAAGTGATAAATTTTCGTTATGAATAAACAAACTATTGAATTTACCGAAGAACTAACATTGCGTGAGGATGTTATTGGGATTATCCTGTTCGGATCTTGGGCAAGAGGAAACCAAAGACCAAGCAGTGACGTTGATCTACTCGTCATTTTAAAAAATGGTTATCAGCGTAGTGTCGTTACTCGTGACGGACAAATATTTGAGCTAATTTACACAACAAAAGATTCAGCGCTCGAATACTATAAAAGTCACAAGGAGAATTGCGCAGACTTGTGGTCAGTTGCAAAAATTTTATACGATGAGAATGGGTCTGTTAATGACATACAAACTGAGGTAAAGAAAATTTTAAGCGAAGGGAAAAGCTCTATAAATAAATTACAGTTAGAACAATATATATTCGACACTGAAGATCAAATCAATTTTTCAGCTCAACTAATTACCACTGATCCAACTACAGCAAATTTCATAC
Organism: bacterium; assembly: GCA_043745785.1. GTDB lineage: Bacteria > Patescibacteriota > Minisyncoccia > Phycocordibacterales > UBA5272 > UBA11704. The sequence continues at coordinate 11,766 of JAYTSG010000014.1, forward strand.
TTTCAAACAAAATCTTTGTACTGACAGGTTTATTTTTTGATGTAAAACAGATGTGGACACCTGAACCTAAACAAAGACTACAAAAAATAAAAGAAATCAAGCCAGAACTCTATTTAGCCTTAGCGAAGTTTTACGACAACAAATCTATGTTTGAAGACAAAGTTACTTTTGCAAAAGAGATAGTAACATTAATTTTTGAAAATTAATGTTACTTAAAACCTCATCACTCCTTCAATAATACGCTCATTATCGACAACTATTTTTTCTAATTTTTTGCTTTCATTCTTTTCTTCTTCTTTCATGCTATATCTCTTTTGCAAAAAAGAAAGGGCGAGCGCAAAAGAGATATAGTAGATAACTAAGGAGCTAAGTGACATCTGCACTGTCATCGTACTGTATGGTAAACTTACTACCATTCTTGCTACTCTAAAAATAAAAGAAATACAAAGTGATAGTGGAAAGGCTAATAGCACACTAATAACGGGCAAGACGTATGAAAAAAGAAGTACTAGTATGCTAAGTATAGTCACAAGTGGAATAAATGCAGTGACGAGTACTGTCGCGATAATACCATACGGAGACACCGATCCAAATGTATATGCTCCGTAAGGAAAAATAAGCAGAGACACCGATACTGCCATAAACATTACTTCTAAAAATATTTTTCTAAGATCTGTATACTTTTTAAGCACTCTCTCAAAAAGTATCGGGTAGACAAAGAGGACTCCAACCATCGCTAAGAATGAAAGCTGAAATGAAGCGTCAGAAAGTGTACTTTGCGGGAAAATAAAAACAAGGATTAAACTCCCAAGCAATAGTAATTTTTTCTGATCTGGCACATATCCTCGCATCAAAAGAAGGAGAGTTATCAGCGCCATACACGACGCTCGTAGTAGTGACCCGCTCATCTCAGTCATCACAAGATAAAAACAAACAAGGATTGTACTCACGCTAAGTCGTATCCAAAAAGGTAAAAAAAATAAGATGATAGCAAGAAATGAAATCAGTATCGTGATATTAAATCCAGAAAGTGCGACGACATGAGATATCCCTGCATTCACAAAAAGTTTATTTTCACTTTTAGTGAGCGAATGTGAACCAAAGAGTGTGGCTCGTGCTAAGTCTCCATTTTCAAAAGGAATATACTTTGCTAGTCTTTCTTCAAACCTCTCTCTTTGTTTCACTAAAGCACTCGCAAGAGACTTCTCGGAATGTCCTGTCACTACAAACTTTGGATAGAGAAAAGTTCCGACTATTCCTTTCTTTTCTAAAAACGTTTGATAGTTAAAACTTTTTGTTTTATCGGCATTGTAAGTGATTTCTTTATTGTGAGAAAGGGCAATTTTTCCTTCAAGCTTGTTACCCACCTCATACTGTGGATAAAAATCACTCACCACGTAGGCAAGATAGGTTTCCTTATTTTCTAACCACGATACTGTATATCTCATCCCTGTATCCTCTTTTTTCCTATCAATAACCGTGACAGACCTTTTTGCAGGAATAAATAAAGTGTCTGGCACGACCATTAAAGGAGAAGATAACTGTCCTCTCACTATGAAGAGCGCAAAGAAAAAAGAGGCTATTACGATTATTCGTAGTATTCTATTTTCAAAACCTTTTTTCTTCCCCGTCACATAAAGAATCCCCGTCACCGACAAAACAAGAAGAGCATAAAATACCCACAAACTTGAATGTGGAAAGTGTGTCTCTACGTACAATCCCATTAGTGCGGAGAGACACGCAGTGAGCATATATTATTGTCCCAAAAAGTGAGAGTACTTTTCTTTTTCTCCGCGAAAGAGTGCTACCTTTTTTTCATCAGCGTAGGAGGTAGCAATGACATCCGCTCTTTCATTGAGCTCTATTCCTGCATGACCTCTTACATGTTTCCACTCAACACCAACTTTTCTAAAAAGAAGTTCTTCATAGAGAGCATCGATGGTCTTCCAAAGATCTTGATTCAGTACTTCTTTTTTGGCTGCCGTCTTCCATCCATTTTTCTTCCAACCTTTCATCCACAATGTGGCCCCTTTAATAACATATTCACTGTCGGCACATATAGTTAGATGCGTTACGTGTTCTTCCACGTCGAGCAATCCTTCAATGAGTGCCTGCATTTCCATACGATTGTTCGTAGTGTTATCGTGATGACCTCCTTTTTCATGGGCGACCTCATCGTCATAATAGATAACTCCCCACCCACCAGGGCCAGGATTTCCCTTTGAGCTTCCATCTGTATAGATTGTACCTTTCATGGAAAGAGTATAACAAATACTTTCCTATTTATACATCAACTAGTATAATAACTCCGTATCATTAACCAAAAGGATCCAATGAACAAAGCAACTGCACAAGGTCAAGTACAGAACGGCCTCTCTTTGAAAGAATTTCTTGCTATTGATATCCAAAGGAACTTAACCCCGATACCAAGCAGAGAGCTCAATGCCTATAACCTGGCTTTCAGGGGGGCTTTCAGAGAAAGCATGTCTGTTCTCGATGTTGGGACAGGATATGGAAGATTTCTTTCTTTTTACCAACAGCTGGGCGCTGATGTGAAGGTTATTTGTTGCGAACCAAACGAGGAGCATCGAAAAAGATTAAAAGAAAAACACCCAGAACTAACAGTACTTTCCCTGACGATTCAAGAACTAGAGAGTGTAGACACATACGACGTCGCCTGTGTCCCTTACACCCTTCTGAACATGTTTCACTTTACCGATCAGGATTTCATCCTACGTAAGCTCTGCGCGATGGCAAAAAGAGTAATAGTTGACGTCTATGTTGCAAAGCCATCAGAAGACAAGAAAGTGATGATCGAAGACTTCTCTCTGTACGGTGTCAACTACCAACTCACGGCTTACCTTCGTTCCAAAGCCTGGTATGAGCAGATGGGGGGGAAGATGGGTAAAAAAACAAGCTTCATTTGGTACACTTTCACAAAGCGACGGTGGATACCAGTAGAGCACACGCTCGTCATCTACAAGTAACAAAAGATTTCGAGTAAAACAAAGGAGAGGTCAAGACCTCTCCTTTAGTCTCGATTTGTTTTTTTGAGTATAAACTGAAGTAGTTTTATAACGACAGCAGAAAGAGCTTTGTCTTCAATTTTAAATGCGTACTCTTTTTTTAGGTTAATAAATAGTACGAAGCCACGTGTAGCATACAGTGATGTTTTCTCTTCGAAAAATTCATCAGGCATGGAAAAAGTACTAGATACTCTCCCTTCATAACTTTTTTTAAGTGACGCTCTGTCAAGAATTTCTTTTTTAAAGCTGTCCCCTCTCAGACTAACAATGATTACTTCATTTTCTTTTGTTATTTTATGTATTTCTAAAATATCTTTTTCACCTAAAAAAGTAACCCAAGACAATGGTGCATCTTTCCCTTGTACTATATATAATCTTTCATTTTTACGGAGTTCTATCATTTCACTGACTACAGAAAAAATTGACTCTTTTCCATAATACATACTTGTTGACTCTTCATTGTGCAATGAAAAATTTTTTTCTTTTACTTCTCCTTTTTCAAACAGGCTTGCTTTAAAACCATCGACTATTTTTTGTATTTCTTCTTTTGAAGACCTTACGTATAAATGGCGATTTTTATCTCGAACTTTTCTACTAGCAACCAACCCTAATGACTCAAGTTTATCAAGTGCTTTTGCTACACTAGTTCTTGGTAAACGAGCTTTTTCTGCAATTTCTGTCACAGAAACAGGCACATCCGTAACTTTCCAAAATACTTTTTCTTGTATTATTGTAAAGAAAAATAATGACATTATATAAAGTATAAACTATAAAATCTATAACCCGAAGAAAAAGGGAGGCTGGAGCCTCCCTCATTGACACTTTTCAGTGCGTCAGGAGACCCTGCTCCCAAAAATGTAGCGCCACAAGGCTGCAAAGGTTGATTCTGCCCCGCCCAGCAATTCATTTTTCATACAAAATTACTCCATTTTTACCTCAATGCCAATTGGCTATTTAATTATATAATGCGATGACTTGACAATACATAAGTAATAAAAAAAAGTGAACATCTTACAAATACCCTTACAAATTAAGTAAAATTATTACCTTAGTTGATATAATAAGCGTCAAATTGTACACAAAAACACATATTTCTTACTATAATACCTTTGCTGTGGAAATGAAAATCTTCAACTAGTTGTATTAAATTGTTGAGACTGTCTTTGTTAACTTTACGATTGTTCGTAGTGTTATCGTGATGACCTCCTTTTTCATGGGCGACCTCATCGTCATAATAGATAACTCCCTCTCCACACCTTCCTGGATTCCCTCTTGAGCTTCCGTCAGTATAGATTGTTGCTTTTATATAGGGAGTTTGGTATAGGAAAATAAAAATTAAACTCGGCTAAAATTATTTGACATATTAAAGTTATGTGTTATAATTAACACAAATTTCGCAATATGCGTACCGTTTTGGGAAGCGTTGTGAGATAAAAGGGCATATGATCAAAATTCTCTTCAAGTCACTTGTTGGTGGCTTCCTGATAACTGTTCTCTTGACAGTGATATCAGCATTTGTCAATGCATATACTTTCCCGAAAGGGATGAGTGACAGCGAGGTGTATGCACGTCACCTCTACTTTTCAATGCTCCTCTGGTTCGGAGTTGCAGCAGGTGCGATGTTGAAAAATTTAAGCAAAATAAAATTCAATATCTCCTCCCTCATTCTCCGGCAAGCTTTGCTATGGGGACCAATCTCAGTAGCGTGGTTTTTCACCACGAAAGGATACGACGGGGTTTTGGTCATCGGCATGATCGTATCCTCCGCTGTACTCTGCTATGAGATGCAAGCGTGGTCACAAGCAGAAAGTGGCAGGTAACAAAGTCGCCGAAGTGAGGAATCGCTTCGGCGGTTTCTTTTTTATTCTTTACTATTTCCATGACAATAATGATACCTAACAGGTCCAGTGATTTTTTGAAAACCCCACAAGTAAATAACATTTTTGTTTTCCAAAAAAGTGCGACTTTATTCTTTTCACCTCTGACAACTCTCCTTACTGCTGATTAAGCGTAATCCCCTGTTCTTTACAGCTCGTAGCCAAGAAACTTTTTATAAATGTCGGACACTGTAGCGTAATTGTTTTTTCAAGAGGTCCATTTATTTGCTTGACCCTAAAATTACACGTGACATATCCATCGCCATTCGTATCTTCCCCCTGACAATTCTCTCCAACTTTAGTATAGTCACCATACATTTTCGTGATGTACTCGCCACCTTTTGAAATTCCCCTTGCAGAACGAAGCTGATTTCCTAAAATAAAATAGGAATAAAGAAAGCCAAGCAAGATGGCAACAACTGCTATCGCCTTACTATATGCTTTTATCTTTCTCATGTCTTTATTTTAGCATATTAGTATTTACTTTTTAGTCATTGTATCTTCAGATACAGATAAGCGTCTTGTAACGAGTCAAGAAAAGTTTTTGAGTTATTCCCCTGCCATCTCCCATAACATCATGAAAAAAGCTTTATAGTTCTCTGTTAAATTTCTGGAAAAATTCTTCGCGATCACTCTTTTCAAAAATGAAACTAAACATACCGATGAGGAACCGCGACATAGTATTATCGGTAAATAATATCGCTTCTACTTTTTCTAAGTCAATGAGTAGTATTGTGTCTTCAAAAATATACAGTGACAAACCTTTAGCAAGAAACTGTTCTGGAATGGAGTGAGAGTTTCCAAGCCTACCTTTATATGCACTCGTTATTTCTTTGTCTTCTCTAATGTCTTTTGGCGCCTCAGGACTATGTATAGTAAAAGCGATTAGCTTGTGCTTAACCACTGCCCTATTATGCTTATTCACCCACTCTTTGCCCATGAGAGAAAGCCACATCTTCCAGTTTTTTGAACTCTGCATTGAATACATACGAGCGCCATCTTTACGCACGGTAAGTTCCATGAGAACATTACTGACCTCCTCCTTGCCGACATAGACTATTATTTCTTGTCTACTAATTAGACGTTTACCAAGTAAGTTCTCTGCCACGCAAGAGAATTCTTTCTCTATGTCTGTATCATTCCTCTTTGACCACAAAAGTCTTTTTTGGCTATCGCTTTTTGTCACTTGCACTAGCTTCTTCTCCTTGAGCCTGAGCAAAGTAGTGTATACCGTCATACGGGGCATCTTTGTTTTGCGTACGACATCCGCCACACTCTGTGGGTTAAGGGTAAGTTTTTTGAAAATCTTTACTTCGTTTTTATGTAAACCAATCATAATACTATTCTACAAAACGACATCTTTTATGTCAATTTATAGGTAATGATGATACTGTTACCCTAAGCTTTAGGTAAAGCGAAACTTCAGGGGTAACCATGGGCACTATCACGTTAAGGGTGAATACTCTGATTGCGAAACCTCCAAAAGGATATCTGGTTCCTAGGGGCTATAAAGAGCAGGTGTTTAAGACTTATTACAGAAAATTCAAGCCTTGGCCATTTGGAGACCGTAACTACTTTTGGGGAAAGCACTCAAATAAAGAAGCAACTACTGTTGCTCTTTATGGACTACCGCTTGTGGTTAACACTTTTAGTACTCAAAGTCATTCTGTGAATATCTATGTCGATATCACAGAAGAAGAGGTCAGAGTTTTACTAGAGAAAGCGAAGACTGAAAAACATAGGTGGCGAAGAAACTATGTAGGGGAAAGATCTAAATGGCCTTAGTACTGAAAGTGTTTACCGGCCGCGCAGAAATGCGCGGTTTTCTTTTTTAGTATCATTACTACAAACCATCAACTACTAACTATAAACTTTTAATGATGTCTACTACTCGAAGCCGTAGCTCTGGCTTCCACCCAAAGTGCGATTCTTCAAGCTCGGCGATGAGTGTGTGCGGACCTTTTGCGAGACTAAGCTTCTCTTCCTCACCAAAAAAATAAATCGCTTTTACTTCTCCCAGTACTCCATGCTTTTTTATCTGACTATACAAAAGTTCAAAGTGTCCACCCTGCTTACCAAATTTGCGAACAGAAAGCGCGCCTTCACTTACAAAAGCAAAGAGTGGCCGCGGATTCCCCTCCCCGCACGGCTCAATCTTTTCAAGTTCTTTGTGAAGCGCGCTTGTCACTTCGTCAAAAGAAAGGAGTGAGTCGACGACAGTTTCCTCTTCTTTAGCATCACGCGAAAGATCAAGCTTCTCATACGCCTGATTAAGTTTCATAGGCAAAATATCTTTCTTCTCTTTGCTTACACTAAATCCGCCAGCCAGTGCGTGACCACCAAAGCCAAGGAGAGTCCCCTCCTCACAAGCGCTCATAAGCGCGACGAGGTCGACATGCTCTGGTGCGCGGCACGATCCTTTGTATTCATCTACTTGCTCTCCTGCTCCCCACACAAACACAGCCTTACCTGTCTCATCCAAAACTTGCTGAGCAATGAGCCCGAGCACCCCTGGAGTCCATGCCTCACTTCCAATGACGATCACATGAGTGTGTGCGGATAAGTCATAGCCCATCACTTCGCGCTTTATCTCTTTCACTGTTTCTTTCCGAAGTGTATTTAATTTTTCGATTTCTTCCGCCCTTGCAATAGCGACAACTGGTTCACTTCCTCTCATCATTTCAAAGGCAAGCCTTGGATCTGCCATACGAGAGGCAGCGTTTACCCGCGGCGCAATAGTGAAAGCAATGTCCATGGCGGTAAGCTTCTGTTGCTTTGTTTTAGTCAATGCGAGTAGTTTCTGTAAACCAGGGCGTGATGACTTTCGTAAAACTTGAAGACCAAAATGTGCGAGGGCTCTGTTTTCCTTTCTAAGCGGCACCATGTCTGCAATAGTTGAAATAGCAACAAGGTCAAGCCACCACTTTTCCCAACCCTCTTTGGTCATTTTTACTTTTTCAAGAATTTTCTTATACTCTTCAGTAAAATTGACTCTAGCAATTACTTTTTTTGAAACCTTCCCCGACGCCTTCGGCGTCAGGGAAGGTTTCCCTTCGCCGCCCACGACCTCCACATCCTTCCGAAGGAGAACAAGCACCGCACAAGCGAGTTTCCATGCTACCGCACAGCCGCAGAGCATGTCGTCATGATAGGTACAGTCATCCCGCTTAGAATTAATCACAGCGAATGCTGGTGGGAGTAATTGTTTCCCCTTTTCATCGCGAAGTAAAAGGTGATGATCGGTCACGATCGTATCTATCCCTTTCTCCTCCGCATAGGCAACTTCTTCTACATTAGTAATACCGTTATCAACAGTGATCATCAGCGTCACTCCATCATTAGTTAATATGTCTATCGCCCCCTTATTGAGTCCATACCCTTCTTTATGCCGATGAGGTATATAGTGAACGCGATTGGTATAACCAATATGATCAAAAAAATCGGACAGCACTGCTCCGCCTGGTATACCATCACAGTCATAGTCACTGTATACACAAATTTTTTCCCCACTTCGAAGCGCCAAAACGACGCGCTCCGCCGCTTTTTCCATATCCACAATACCAAATGGATCTCTCACGTCTGCCCCATAGTTTGGTTGGAGGAAATCTTGTATCTCTTCTTTTCCATAAAACCCACGACGCGCAAGTAGTTTCTTCATGACCTCCCTCGTCTCGTCATTTATACTTTCATACAAAGTCGCATCTGTCTTTCCTTCAAATAGTGTGTACTTCATTGTTACGGCAGTATAGCAATAATCTGCACTTCGCACTTTACTAGAAAGTTTGATAGCTAATAACAATGACTGTAGTATATCCATAAGCCTGACTGTGGGATTCACAGCCTTCTTTTCACGAGGTAAGCATAATAAGTCAAGAATTAGAGGCAAGTCTCTGTGCCTGTTTTTACAAAGCACGCCAAAATCGTCACAAGTCTATAACCGTTCCACACCTTCTCTTAACCTTCTTAGATAACCCGTCAGCTGTCGAGACATTACAAGCATGTAACGCGAAATTAACGATCTTCGTAAGGCTCTGGAGCATTTCATTCTCGGAGATACCTAAACCTTTGGCAGCGATGAAGAAGTCGGCCCACATCCAACGGCTGGTTTCCAGCGTGTGCTCCAACGAGCCTTCATGTATATACAGACTTCTGTTGATAATCTAACAGCAATCAACGGCACCAACGTTCTTCTCGCTATCTTTGGCGAAAAGAACTTGACTGTCACACTCCTCTACCAACATGACGTGACCCGACTCTTGATGTGAAAAACTTCATGGAACACGTAATTAGAAAAGATGATAAGTCTCCGCCCCTTTAAAGAAGAGTGGTCAAATTTCTTCCTCTCCCGACATGAACGTCCCACAGCTTGCAGTTGTGGGACGTTTTCCTTTTTTTGAATTGATTCTGGTGTGGAGGCTTTGTACTCAGTATCAACTCCAACAAGAGTTGTGGAGATACCGGCAAATATACACAAAACATTCCCAGCCATGCTATCAAAGAATATTTTCTCTTCTCGAGAAATTCCATTATTTTTTCATTGTCTGAAGTAGTTAAAACATCCTCATTAAAAATGAGAACGTTGTAGTAAAAGTCTATTTGTAATCATGTATACTCTAAAGACTATGATAAAACTACTTAGATACTACCTCGAAACTCTTTACCTTTCCTTTTCAGGAAAAAATATCTACTGGCATTTAGTTGCCGCAGTGCTTACCTATAGTATCGTTATGTCTGGTCTAGACTGGAACTATTTCCAAGCCGTACATGGGAGTTTTCTTTACCACTATTTACGCCCTGCCTTAGGTGTCGGATTCTTAATTCCAGTAATTCTTCCGCTTTTACTTCTTGCTTTTGGATTCTTTAAAAAAAATAAATCTCTTACTCATCTTGGATGGTTACTCGCCCACGCTACATCACTGGGCTGGATTATTTCATCGCTCTACAAAGCCTTCACTGGACGAGTACAACCAAATATTTCTAATCTGTCTGTAGATAGTAGTCACAGTTTTCATTTTGGATTCATGGAACATGGCATTTTCTGGGGATGGCCATCATCACATACGACGGTTGCCTTTGCTACAATGATTGCCCTTGTGACCTATCTTGGTAAGAGATACACCCCTCTCCGTATTCTTGCTATCCTCTACGCTTTCTATGTGGGAATTGCAGTATCATTTCAAATTCACTGGCTCTCAGAGTTCGTCGCAGGGGCGATTATAGGAAGCGTCATTGGGAGAGTCGTTGGAAATAGTTATAAAAAGTATAAAGAGACTGAGTAAGCATAGACAAAAAGCCTTTGCCACCATTAGAAATGTCCTGCAGAGGCTTTTTAATGCAAATGAATATTCATTGTACGCATATGGTAAGATAGAGAACATATGCAAAAAGTAAATATCTACTGGTCAAGAAGAGACTTTAGATTACATGACAATCCAGCACTTTTTGAATGTCTCAAGAAAACCAAAGAGGAAGAAGCTCTTTTCCTTCCGCTCTTTATTTTGGAAGACTATATGTGTGAGGCACTACCTGAATATCAGTTTGGTTTTCCCTCTCGGTATTTTTTAAGCAAAGCTCTACCCGAATTTGCAAAACATTTTAAGAATTTTACAATCATAAAAGGAAAAGGTGCCCAAAGTATAGTAGATTTACGAAACGTCCTTCAAAAAACGAACGAAATAGAAGTTTTTATCAATGAAGACATCTATATAGATTTTTATAAGCAAATAGAGAAATTAAAAAGATCTGCTGTAAAAGTGACTGTACTTAATGATGGTTTATCTGTTTCTAAAGAACAAAAAAGTGGTACAAATAATTATTATTCTGTTTTTACACCATTTAAAAAAGCTGTCTGGTATGATTTTTTAAACGTTCAGATTTTACCAAAGCCGAATCTACACAATATCAACTACTTTAACGCAGAAATTTTAGATCACAAAATAGTACACAATAACTTTGAGAGTATCTGGACAACATTCTCAAAAAAAAGATTGGTGCAGCTAGGAAATACTACTTTAGACATAGACAAGGAGCTAGACTTTTTACCTGACTTTGAAACTCTCGAAAATTTTTACTACACGGAGGAAAGTGCCACTAAACGCTTCCAAAAGTATCTAACAGAAGAAATGATCAACTACAAAGAAGATAGGGATAGTCTGGAAAAAGATACAACTTCAAAAATATCTCTCGGTCTTGCATGGGGATTAGTCTCTGCCAGAAGTTTACGAGAAAAAGTACAAGAGCATTTTGATAACGATTTTCTAACGACAGACTGGCATAATGTTACCGAAGACCTTGAGGGGGCGGTTCACTTTTTAAGTGAACTCATATGGCGTGAATTTTATAAATATCTTTTTTATAGAAAGCCAGAACTCATGCAGACGGAATTCCAAGAAAAATTCAGAGGTAACTTAGAGTGGGTAGAAAATGACCTAGCTATGACCAGATTTGAGGCATGGATACGTGGCAAAACTGGCTACAAAATAGTAGATGCGGCGATGATGCAGTTAGCTAAAACAGGCTGGATGCATAACAGATCACGTATGATAGTAGCGAGTGTTCTCACCAAAAACCTCGGTGTAGACTGGAGATGGGGGCAGGAATACTTTAGAGCTATGCTCCTTGACCTTGACGAAGCAAGTAACAATGGTGGTTGGCAATGGGGAGCGAGTGTTGGAGCTGATCCAAAGCCAATAAGGATATTTAATCCCTATCTTCAAGCAGAAAATTACGACAAGCACAATGTGTATCAAAAAAAATGGCTAGGTGACGATGCTTTTTACTCTGATCTTTCACCAATTATAGAGCACAAAGTTGCGCGCGCCGAAGCTTTAAAGAGATACAAAATGCAAGGTGAAAAAGAAATTTCTCCAAGGGATTACTAATGCTACAAACTAGCTAAATACGTCGTTGCTATTTCTTTATGATGAGCTTTCTTTTCCTCACTCATCTTACGATACATAATTCCTATAAACCCGAGCCTTCCTTCTTCCGAAATCTTTTGGAAGTGTGTATCTACAAAATTCCAAAATAAAGCATCCCAAATAGTGTCCCACGCTGGCGTGTCACCCTTAGGGCCCTTCTTAAAGTCTGACATTTTGAGGATATACGAAGACCCAGAAATATACGGCTTCGTGGTAATGAGTCCTCCATCGGCATACAAAGCCATACTGTAAACATTTGGAACCATCACCCAATCATAAGCATCTATAAACATCTCCATAAACCATCTATAAACATGATCTGGCTTAAAGCCACATAAATTCATAAAATTACCCATCATCATGAGTCTCGGAATATGATGTGCGTACCCTGTTTCTAAGGTTGTCACAATCGTGTGGTCGAGCGGATCGATTCCAGTTGCCCCCTCCCAAAAAGATAAAGGTATGTCCTTTGTTGCATTAAAATAATTTGAAGTTCTTTCCTGTGTACCCAAGTACAAATAAACTGCACGTATATACTCACGCCATCCTATAATCTGACGAATAAATCCTTCTAGAGAAGCAAGTGGTGTAGAATGTTTTTCAGCGAAAGCGAGAGTTTCTTCTACGACATACTTTGGTGTCAGTAAGCCACTATTTAAAAGAGGAGACAGAACACTGTGAAAGAGTATGTTATTTTCTTGTACGGTAGCATCTTCATAAGGACCAAAGGTATCTAGTTTATGTACGAGAAAATCTCTAAGCCATTTTTTTGATTCGACATGATTTACTGGATAAAAGAAGCTTTCTACTTTTCCATAATTGTTAGAAAAATAGTTTTGAACATAGTCTTTTGCTTCTTTCACCTCTCTATTTTTTGAAGGTAAAGGATATGCTGGAAGTTCCAAACCAGAGGGAGCCTTTTGTCTATTATCTTCGTCGAAGCTCCACTTGCCGCCAACTGGCTTTTGATATTCATCAAGTAAGATGTTCAGTCTCTTTCTTTGCCATTCATAAAAATTCTTCATAAAAAACTTTTTGCCGTTTTTTTGTAGCGCACTATAATAGTCATCCAATGTTTGACGATCCGTTAAGAACATCGGAGTGTCTACTATCTCTAGCTCAATAGTTATTTTCAAAAGACAGGCTCGGAGCTTTTTTTCTAACCAAGTATCTGTCACATCGTACACATACACTTTATGCACAGTTTCTTTCTGGAGGAACATACTGATGTCTTCAGTTTTTGAAAGAGCATGATGTTCTATATAGCTAACGTCATACCCTTTTTCCAAGAGAAGCTCTCTGTACGACTGCATACTCGCTCTATGAAAAACCAGTTTTTGTTTGTGAAAAGCGTACTGGGTAAAGAGGAGAGGTTCTTCAATAAGAAAAACTTTCCTTCCCTTTTTTAAAAGAGTGTTATCTTCAAATAACTGATGTGGGTAAACAAGAACTGCTTCATTCATGTTTTTTATTTTTATTTTTTCTACAGGTATCTGAACAATAGATGATTTGGTCCCAAATGTTACGTAGTTTCCACTTTTTTCTATTATTAAAAGGTCTTTTACAGACGACACACAATTTTACATCTTTATCTCCTACGCGTAGCTTCATAGGTATTATACTATCAGAAAATATGCTTTTAGTATGCTCTTACGCTGTACCTTGCTATAGAAGAAGACCATTATTTTCTCCTTCCTTGTAAAAAGAAACCTCAGAATACTTAACTGTGGAAGTTGAAGTGACAGTTTGCTGAGACAAAGCTATTTTTGTCACTTTACTACTGGGAATAATCTCGCTTAAATCAAAAACCCTGCAGCAGAGACTGCAGGGTTTTTGATTCTTTCTTTTTAAAGAGGGAAAAGGCGCCTCCACTCACAACCAATAGTAGTGTCAGCGTAACTAGTACAGTTTTATTCTTCATATAATTATGTATACTAGCTCCGACCTGTCCTGTAAACGAGCGATAAGCTGATTAGTGCCTAGCACGACTTTGTTAAGTCGTGCTAGGCACTAATCAGCGGTTCAAATCCCGAATAGTCACTTTGTGTAAAGTCGTAGACGGGATTAGAACTGGGATTAATAATTTTAGTATACGTTTATCTAAAAATAGAGTGTAGAGAGAATCAGTTTATTGTTCTATAACTATAGAGGTAAAGTCCTTAGGCTTTGATGATTCTAGAACAAAAGTCTTTTCAATTGTTCCGGCAGACGAATGAGAAATGATATTAAGTACATTGTCATTATCTTTGTACGATAAAACATTCACTCGTAACACTGTATCTGGTTTTTTATTTTTATAAAAAACTTGTATAGTATTTATACCCTTATTTAAAACATTAGACTTGTTCGGTAATAACTTCTCAAACACATTCCCACCAAATTTTCATATTTTAAAACTACGTACGTAGGTGGAAATTCCAGAGTCCAGCACTTAATTCCATAAAAGTATCATCTAAACCATTCTTGTTTCTAAAAATATCAGCAGCAACTTTGTAACGTTTAATACCAGCTATTGCATGTTCTACAACAATTCTTGTTGATGAAATTAATCTATTCCATTGTTTATCAATATCGGTGAATGTATAATTCTTTGATCGTTTCTTTGGTATAAATACATTAGGATGTTGATGTTGTATGCCTTGAAATCCTGTATCTACTACGAGTGATACTTCCGGCGGTATTGTTGTAACAACACTGAACTTGTCTGACATTTTCTTGTCATGCACTCTTCCATGCTTTGTTGGAGTAAGGATAAGTACTTTCTTTGTCTTGTCTACCACTACGTCATTCTTACGAGTAGGACGCTTTTTCTTACCAGAGTAATTCTTTACTTGAGTTTTGTTGTTGTTAGACCTGATAGTTGGTCTCTCTAATCCATCTATCATAACTTCTTCTACTCCAGGGAAGAGTGCAAAGAATTCTTCTGGTGTACGTATCTGTCTCTTTGGTAAAGAAAGCTCTCTTCCTAGGGTTTTCTTAAGTATAGGTAGTATGTCATGTACCCAGTCACATATACTTGTTTTGGAAGAAGCAAAGAGGAATGCACATACATCGTATGTTGGGTAGTTCTTCATATAGAACAAGATAAAGAATAGCTTTTGTTTGGCTTCTTTGATATTTCCTTTTCTTCCACCTCCTACTATTCTCTTTCTTTTCTTGTTTTCTAGATGTTCTATGAGAATACGTTCAAAACAAAAGAGAAGTTCTTCGAACTTCTCTTTTGTTAATCCTATAAGAGCCATGGACATACGCTTGGTTGAGAGAATTTTGTTGAGATCCATATGAAGTATCATAAATGAGTATGGTTATAGTATAGGGGATTAATTATTTCCGGACAAGTCTA
>JAYTSG010000015.1:0-16040 GCA_043745785.1 bacterium
CAGGGAGTTAAAGACAATGTGAACAACCTCACACTCTGGTAGACAGAAGGTCATGTATCAGGTCATACCCTGCAGTCTCTGCTGCAGGGTTTTTGATTCCCTAGGCTTATATATCCAATAAGAAACACTAATGGTAAATATCCATACTCTTTTGTGGGCAACTAAAGCAATTGCCCTACCTCCAACGAATTAAACCCCATTCCCATACATGCACGAGGAGAAATGCTTTAAAGAACAATCGTTGATGTAACATTCATATCCCCTAAAAGAAAAGGCGTCACCGGGACGCCTTCGTTGCTGACTCCCGATCAAGGGAAGATTTGAGCTTTCATCTCGTTGTAGGCATCACTTTGCGTGAGGCACATGATGGCAATAGCTCGTAGCACGTTTTGAATCTGTGAAGTGCTAGTGACTTCTTTCCCCATCGTAAACGAAATGGGGTCGCCGACCGACTTGTGCCACTGGTTGCATACGTGGGGTTTGCCACCATGAGAGTTCTCGATTCGGTGGTCGTCAAAGACGATGAATCGCACATAACCACTTGGAAGCGTACACCGCACAGTGATGCACTGTGCGCTTTCTTTCACTAAGAATACAAACCCTTCCTTTTGGCAAAGCTTGAGGATTTGATCTGCATTCTCAGCTAGGAAGGAACTGAATGACTTCTCAGCAGTCGACATAGTTCAGCTTCCCATTCTGTGTCTCGAACTGGAACAGAACAGGATTGAAGTCCTTTGGCGGATCAACGATCACGTCACAACAGTTTGCGAAGACAATCCGCTTTCCACCGAACAGCTCCTTCTCCAGAACGTGTCGCATGCCATCGGCAACGACACGTTTAATTTGTGCTGCAAGCAGAGTAGCAGGATCTTCCTTGTAGTGGACGCCGAGACTGAGATTCGCAAACCATACAAACGCCAGAGGAAGGTCTTTTTGGATCGCTCCGTAAAGCGTATCTTCCAGCTGTTTGGCACTCATTCCAGTGGTGTCGACTCTTGCAATTGAAGGCAAGGACATGATAGTTCTCCTCAGTAATGTGGGGGTTACTTATGAAAGGAACACTCTAAGATTGTACCTATGCAGACATAGACACAACCTGTAGAAAGTTACTTGCTATTTTTCATATTTTGGAAATCTTTAACGGTAGAGAGATTACCTCGCTTCTTCAGTTTTTTAACTTTTTCAATAAGAGTATACATGCTTTCTTTTGTAACATCTTTTAGATGTGGATAATCGTAGTTCATAACATTCTCATCAAATGGAATTTCTCCAAGAATCTTATTGGTATTTTTTGAAATAAAATCTTTATAGAAGTCATTGTCCGTTGGCTTATTAACCACAGCAAAACAAGGAATGAGTGACTTACGACAAATGTCCTGTATCTGCTCAAATACCTTAATGCTATTTCTGTGAGGTTCTACTACTCCAATAACAGCATCAATTCCTGCATACAGTCCGTAGTTGAGCATATCAGCACCCGCAACACTATCTATAATCACAAAATCATCTTTCTCATCAAGAAGACCAAGATAATACTTAAGTGGACCAGAAAGCCCATGAGCACATTTACCTGAAAACATAACATCAGGTGCACCAAGACCGATGTTAATAAGTGAAACTCTATCACTAACTTTGGTTGTAATAGAAGCTGTGTATGAATCTTCTGGGTTTATAGTAAAAGAAGGTAGTGTTTCTATTTTTTTAGTAAGAATACTGCTTACTTTTTCTTCTTGAGCAATACCAATATGTTCCATAAACTCTTGCTCCGTTTTATGCATAAGTGGCGTAGTGTCTGGATTAAGTCCAAGATTGCTCGTAATATCCATATTGTGTCAGCATCTATCGCAAGTACAAAAGAACCCATTTCTTCTAGAGTTTTTACTGCAAGCCATGAGACAGAACTTTTACCACTTCCTCCTTTTCCAACAAATGCGATTTTCATATAGTAATTACTTTTGCAAGTTAGTTGCATGTGTATACTACATCATTTTCTTTACTATTGCAATAAAGTTGCGTTAGTTATATACTAACGCAACTATGAAGTCTAAAGATACTTTACTTATTGAGAAACTTTTACAAGAACATAGTTACCGTCTTACTACTGGTCGTATAGCACTACTACTCTTTCTTAGTGATGCAAAGAAACCTCTTTCTGCTACAGATATTCAAAAAAATATGAATCAGAAAATGGATAAAGTAACGCTGTACAGAGCTCTTGAAAACTTTTCCAAGTCAAACATTATAACAAAAGTTAATTTGAAGTCTACTTCAACTTACTATGAACTTATTCGTGCAGACCGTCATCATCACCATATTGTTTGCGAACAATGCGGAAAAATAGAAGACATTGAAAACTGTGATCAGATGAATATTCAAAAAGAAGTTCTCTCCTACTCAAAAAGTTTTAAGACGGTCACCTCTCATTCGTTAGAGTTTTTTGGTGTCTGTAAAATGTGTAGTCACTAATTAATGATGATGATGTTGATGTTGATGTTCACTTCGTGATTCTGTCGTTTTCCCATAGAGCATGTATGAAGAAAGTAATGTAGTAATAGGTACAGCAAGGATAAGTCCAATACTACCAATAAGAATACGCACGATTTCCGTTGAAAAGAGCTCACTATTGATAATAAAAAGGATTCCTGTTGTCGAACTTTGCATCAGGAGTATGAGTGGCAGTGAAGCACCAACATAGGCTATGGCAAGAGTGTTAACGAGCGCCCCGATATGTTCTCGTCCAATACGTATTCCACGTTTGTACACTTCTTTGCGAGAGAGATGCTTTCCAGCCCTCAACAACTCTTCAATAGAAATTGCTTGTCCAATAGCAATATCATAGAGCACTCCAAGTAACCCAATCATAATTCCACCAAAGAGAAGACCCACCATGTCGATAGTCCCTCTCGTATTAAGCTTAAGAAAAGTGCTCTCTTCTGATCCATAGCCACTGAGGTGTGCAGCGTGCACAACATAGTATGCTGCCAGACCAGTAATAATGACAGTACTAATCATCCCTAAGACCGCCGAGGTGGTCGTTCTATTAAAACCATGAGTAATATATGACCCAACGATAATAATAAGTGATGCCACTCCAACACTAACCAGTACCGCATTGTATCCACCATAAATTCCTGGTATGAGAAGATAAAAAATAAGAAATAAACTACCAACTAAACTAGCGAGACCTCTTACTCCTTGTATACCTCCAAAAAGAAAGAGCAGTGTTACGAAAACTAGAGCAAGTCCGAGTAGTATGTTTAATCTATACGGATCTGATACAGACCAGTAGTCAGAACCATCTAAATGATTACTCTGGTGACGTGCAAAGAAAATGTCTCCGACTGATAGTTGTATGTAATCATTCTCAAAACTGATTATTTTTCCTTGATCCTTACCGCTCAGCACCTCTACTTTTAATGTCTGTGTTAGATTTAACGTCTCAGCCCAAGGGATAGTAGTAGTGCCCTCAAGACTAACTTCTAGCACCTTCGCTTTCTCAAAAACATCAGTATCCATAACTAATGTAGCTGTTTGAGCATAGGAAATCAAAGGTAATAAGGTAACAATAAATAGTATTCCAACGAAGACTTTTTTGAACTGCATTCTTTATAGTATAGCAGTTTTAACAGATGAAACCCTGCGAGGGTACAAAAAATAAACTACAAACAAAGTACCCACCTCTCCATCTCATCCTTCAAACTCACCTTTCCCATATGAGATCTGTGAAACATCATCACGAGCTCTTTATTCTTTTCCTGTATTTCCGCTTTACTGTAGGGAAGCTTACCCCCCACCAACACATCTTGCCAGATTATTTTCATTTGCCATAAAAGTGCTCCGTGCAAAAGCTCTGCTTCACCATCACGAACTTTCATTAGTTCCACCCAAGCTGTTTTTTTATCTCTTCTTTTTATTGCACTACAAAGCGCACTAGGGAACTCTCTTTTCTTTTTTGAACTACCGGCATCGAAAAAATGATCAGCCCATTTAAGGAGTGACTTCTTACTCTCTGCGTCTTCTTCAATTTCATCAAAAATAAAAACAGTCTCTGACTCTTTACAAACAGTCAGCAATGCTTCTCCTTCTTTTACTACTAGACTAAAAATAGTTTCCCCGTACACTACTGTTTTATCTCCAAAAAGAGAGACTTTTTCGGCAAGTGCTTTTATCTCTTCTACATCACAAGAATAATCATAGAGGATATTAGTTATTGTACCTAAAGTTTTTATATACTCATTCGCGTTTTTTCGTATTGATACATCTTTGCCAAAAATACCAACTATCATATTACATTTCGTTAAGATTTTTACCAAGCGTACGACTGACAATCAGTGGTAAGTCTGAAAGATTTCTTCTTCGAAGCACTCCTTGAAGGATTTCGGCTATCTGCTTACTACACTCTTCTGCCACATCGTCTCTCACCTCAAAAACAAGCTCATCATGTATTTGAAGTAAAAGAGAAAGCGATCCTTCGCTTTTTTGATTCATCATTTCTACATAATCATAAGCGTCTATCATACCGAGTTTGAGTATATCTGCACTCGTTCCTTGTATGGGCGCATTGATTGCAATCCGCTCTCCCTGCGCGCGCAGGAATGGCAGAGGACTTTTAAGTAATGGCACCTGTCTCCGTCTTTTTAAGAGAGTCTCAGTATAACCATGAGAAAAAGCAAAGGCTTTTATTTCTTCTAGATATTCGGTTAGTCTTGAAAAAGTTCTCTTGTAAGTATCAAAATAGTCTTGTGCTTCTTTTCTCTCCACCTTCATACCGTCTTTGAGTGCCGTCACTCCCATTCCGTACAAGATACCAAAGTTAATGGCTTTGGCCTGACGACGCATAGTATCAGTCACTGCCACTTTTTCTACATGAAACATTCGCATCGCTGTCCCCGTATGAACGTCTATACCTTCCATAAAAATATGAACGAGCTCTGTATCCCCAGAAAGGAGAGCTGCACTACGAAGGTCAATCTGAGCATAGTCACAAGAAAGAAGCTGATACCCTTCTTTAGAAACAAAGGCTTCCCTGACTTTTTTCCCAAGTTCAGTTTTGACTGGTAGATTTTGAAGATTTGGATCTTCACAAGAAAATCTACCCGTCCCTGCTCCGGTCTGTACAAAGTGTGCATGTATTCTTCCGTCCTCTTTAACATACTTGGGCAAAGAATCTACATAGGTAGAAAGCAGTTTGGAAAGTTCTCTATATTTTAAAAGAAGAGAAACAATAGGATGCTCCTCTACCATCGATTCTAATTGTTCAGCATTGGTCGTTTTATTTCCTGTCTTTGTTTTCTTCACTTTCGTTCCAAGAGATAATTTTTCATACAAAATAACTCCAAGCTGTTTTGGAGAATTGATGGTAAATACTTCTCCCGCTTGTAGATAGATATTTTTTTCAAGTTGTGCCAGTTCGACATGGAGAGTTTCGCTTAAATCTTTCAAGAAAGGAACGTCGAGCAGTATTCCTTTCTTTTGCATATGCTCGATAATTTTAGCTACCGGTTTTTCCACATTTTCATACAGTGGCAGGAGTCCCTCACTTTTAACTTTCTCTAGCAGTATTTCTCGAGCAAGCTCAGGAGTGTTCACATCAGCAATTTCTAAAATACGATCCATCTTTGGATTGGTGTCTTCACTAGAAAGGAGATTTGTCAGTACCTTTAAATCTTCGAACTCGTCTTTTGCAATGACATAAGTAGGAACATCCAGCGCCTCCTCTTTCATTTCTTTCCTCTTTTCTTTATCAATCACTTTCCCCTCTGACACTTTTTTTACTGTATGTAATTTTCCTTTGAGTTGTCTAAACTCAAACTCATCACAGAGAGCATCGAAAGATTCTCTGTTTAATATCTCACTCCATTTCTTTTCAGGTAAAGCAAAGACCACTGGTGAAGTTCTATGTATGGTGGCGAGTGTTTTAGAAAAAAGAGCTTCTTCTTCATACTCTTTTAGTAGATTAATAATGCGTGACTTAAAACCTTTTTTGACAAAATCTTCCTCATCTTTTTTGAGCACCATGTACATATGTTCGACACTCGTATAAGCAAGTAGTAATGCTATGGCTGTCTTTTCTCCTATCCCTGGCACGCCAACAATGTTATCTGAAGAGTCTCCCGCCAACCCTTTATAGTCCTTTACCTGCTCTGGAGTGAGAGTGTATTTTTCAAAGACATCTGCCTCATGAAACACCTTCCCTTCATTACCTTTGCGAAGTGTGTAGACAGAAACCTTGCCGTCATCCACGAGTTGCAAGGTGTCCATATCTCCACTTGCAATAATGATCTCATATTCATCATTGTTTTTCATTTGCTCACAAATAGTGCCGAGCATGTCATCTGCTTCATATCCTTCTACAGCATAGACAGGCACCCCGAGATCTCGTGATACACGCTGCGCTTCTTTTATTTGAAGCACAAGAGCATCTTCTGTCTTTGTTCTCCCGTCTTTATAGGCTTCATAAGCTATGTGACGAAACGTCGGTTTTGGTAAATCAAAACAAGCAATAATATGCTCAGGAGAGAACATCTCATGCATGCGAAGTACCATCGATACATAACCATATAAAGCTCCTGTAGGCCTCCCATCTTTAGTGCTAAAGTTCGACATTGCATGATACGCCCTATGCAGTATTGCATGAGCATCGAGCAATACTATTATTTTTTTAGTGTTTTTTTTCATGAGTGATCACTTCTATGTTCCTCTCCTTTTCAGAAACATATGCAAAATGCATTTCAGCGTCCCACACCCTCTCTACTATTTTATCTGGCCATTCAACAAACACGAGTGTTCTTGGTTTTTTATCATCATCTAAGTGAAGAACACTCCCTTCTTTTTGTTTTTCAAAACGATACGCATCAACATGAACGAGTTTTTCTACTTCTTTTAAATCGACATCGTATTCTTTTTTCAGAATAAAAGTGGGACTAATAATTTCTTCTTCTACTCCGAGCAGTTTAGCTATCTCTTTCACAAAAGCTGTCTTTCCGACACCCAGGTCACCAAAGAGAGCTATGAACACTCCTTCACTTTCTACTTTTTCCATCACAGAAGAAAGAAGAAAGTTCGCAACAGTAGGTAGCTCTTCTTTTTTTACCGTAAAAGTTTTTATCATAGAGATAGTGTAGCATAAACGAAAAACCAGCTGTTTAGGCTGGTTTTTCTTTTTTTCGGCGACCGCTCACATAAGGCAATTAGTGATGGGTTAGTGGTGAACAGTGTCTCCTTTATACGACTCCCGAATACTTCGTACAAGTATAATAATGATGAGAAGGATTGCAAAGAGTGCAACCCACTCTATCACTGTATTAGGAAGGAATGAGTTCACGCTTGTTGCTTTCGGAGTCTCTTTTTTTTCTTTGACGGGCACAACTGCGTTGTCATGCAATGGAGCCGAGACGATAGTAGCTACAGCATAAGCGACCACTTCATCTTTCAAAACTTTCCCTTTTTGTGTCATTGGCGGAATACTGTACGTGCTATGCACTTGTACGGCAACAGACTTGCCGATGATCGCTTCTTTCGCGACACCCACTTCTATTTCAAGGGTAGAGCTTTGTCCAGGAGCAAGCACAGGGTAAGCAACGACTATTTCATGAGTACGAGTATCATAGACACCGGTATTACTCTTTAAGAGAGTCATCTCTGCTGGAAGACTAACCGTAACGGTTACGTCCGTCAAATTTGTAGTACTTTCATTTTTAAACTCTACAAAATAAGTAACGATTTGATTGGGAGCTACATCACCTTTTGTTTTTACAATAGTGAGAGACATAGCTTTCTTTCCCTCTTCAAGCATTGAGAGAGCGCTATTACTAATGTTTACAGTATTTGAACTTTCATTTGAGGTCTCGATAGCGCTACCATCAGAACAAATAATTTCTTTTTTGACAATTACTTTTTTCTTGACGACATGAGTTGCCTTCTTGACGATAGTTGTTGGATAGTAGACGGCGATACGTTTGGTAGTAAAGCTTACAATATCACCCTTTATTATCCCAAGATCATTAGCCATGACGGCTCTACAGTAGTAGTTGGTGTTTGGATGAAGTCCTGTGAGAAGGTTGGTAAACGGACTTGTTTCAGCAGATCCAATGTTGGCAACTGCAGTCTTAGATCCAAGATTTTGCGTTGAGCCATATTCGAACCATGCGACCGATGAGAGATTATTCCCAATGAGTCCTATACCATTACATCTCGCTGAAGTGTTAGTAATCTGAGTTGGAATACTGGTGATAACATTGTTCACGACCATGGGTGGTCGCACCACTGGTGGCTGATACCTAATAGGACAAACACTGTATCTACTGATCATACTTCCATCTGGACAAACTTGGAATGATGAAGGGCAAACAGAGAAAGCAGAGATGATAGATCCGTCATAACAAGTTTGATTTTGTGTCGGGGTAGGTACTGGTACTGGTATATAATTTATTGGACAAGTGTTTGGATAGGTCACATATCCATTCGTAGACGAACAATATTTCACACAAGAACTAAGATTATAGTAGTAACCATTTGCATTGTCACACTGTGCGATTGGAGTTGGTTGTGGAGTTGGTTGTGGATTATAATTCGGACACTGATTTGGATACGTCACATAACTGTTTGTTGATACACAGAACTTCACACAAGTAGCTAAATTATAATAATAACCGTTTGCATTGTCACAAGTCGTAGATGGAGGTATGACAGGACACTGATTTGGTTGTGTTACAGCTCCCCCGTTTGGACAATTTTTGATACAGGTATTGTTAGAAAGAAAATATCCTCCGTCACTATTACACGCTCGTGGTGTTGGAACGTCTGGTGCACACTGATTTGGATAAATAACACTTGAACTATTTGGACACTGTTTGATACATGATGAGCCGTTGTAATAGTAGCCATTTGTGTTGTCACACTGTGACGGGACTGGTGGAGTCGTATCTGGAACACATTTCCACGTTGATTGAGATACGCTGATCTCGTGTGAACTAACCGGGCAGTGGCATTTATTTGTTCCATTTGGCATCGCGAGACCAGAGAAAAACCAGTCGGCATTGAGCGGACATACAGGACTATACGAAGGGCAGTAATTTGGAAAAACAGCCATTGTTCCATTAGCGCATTGAATAGAACATCTTCCATCACTGGTTCTCGTGTATCCATTTTCACAAACTTGAGTTGGAGGAATTGGATTCGGACACTGATTTGGATAACTAACATAGTTCCCCGTATTCTGACAGTAGAGAATACATGATGATCCAGAAGAATAGTACCCTGCTGAAGTGTTACAAGTGTTGCCGCCAAAGTTTGGGGTCGTCCACGAAAAGTTGGTATTTGAATGCGAAGGAATATTCCAAGAGTGTGATGGTGTGTTGTAAGAGACAGGAGTGGTGACGTATGAAGTTAGTCCCCAAGAAGAAGTATTTGGATACCCGACTGAAGTTGTGTTACACCCAACACAACCAGAAGTAGAGAAAAGGTCTGCTGAAGTAGTACACCCAACACATTCAACTGTAGTAAAATTTCCGAGATTTTGTATTGCTCCGCCTGTTGTACTACACCCAACACAAGAAGTATCATAGTATCCAGTGTATGGATTTAATGGTACTGTTGCTTGATTATTGAAAGCATTTAGTGGGACATCAGACCATGATGATTGAGATGAGTTAAACGAACCAAGAGAGACATCTCCCCACTCTGCAAATACCTGCACTGGTTGAGCAAGCATAGAAATGAGCACACAAATCGCAAAAAATATACTTTGATTTTTTTTCGAGATAAAATAGTTAATAAACTTCATACGTTTTTAGATAAACCTACCTTTGACTAATTTTTACATTATATCATTTTAAATTACTAATGTCAATCCCTACTCTTGACAAACAAAACAGGACCTTGTGAGGGGTCCTGTTTAGACAACTTAAATGTCCTGTGGATCAGAATGGCTTACAGTCATCCGGCAAGTTCATCCCCTTGACAACCTCTGACCACGACTTCCTGACAGCTTCCTGGTTGGAAGAGCAATTTCCAGATGTGAAGGGTGTTTTCTTCGGACCGCTCAGAAGTTCTGCCTTTGTGTACTTATGGCGCCCGTCAGATGCGTTCTTGAAGTCTTTAACCTGCAGGATTGAGACTTTGCCCTCCAAGTTCCGGAGAACAAGGTTTACAACACCTCCTGAACCTTTTGCAACGAAACGGCACTCGTTGCTTGTCTCGATTTTGTTCAGGTGAGCTTGAGGGATGGTATTCCCTACCCCCGAAGGTGGGGTAGAGGCCTTGCCTTTTGCGCTCGGTACGACTGCCGGACGAGTAGCCTGAAGTGTGGTGCTTTGCAACTGCGCTGGACGAGCGCCGAGAATGTCCACCTTGCGATCTATTTGAGCAGAACGCTCAAGTAGAATGCCTGTGTCGCGACCTCTGTCATAACTGTCGGGCTGAGCCGCCGACTGAGAAGGACAAACCGTCGTCAGTTTGTTTTGACAGATCTGCAACGCCGCATTGGCGATCGCAGTCTTTTCAACTTCTCGCTTCACGGCATTGTCTAGGTCGCTCCTGGTAGGACGATCCGACAGGGCGAACACGCCGACAACCGCGACCAAAAACAGAATCAGAGAGATGACCTCAGCGGCCATCCAGCCATTCTTCTGCTGAAGCGCGCGGTTGCGCTCCTCGTTGAGCTGGGTAGCGAGGCCAGCCACGCGGGTGGCGTGGGCTGCGTCGTTGAGATCGCTAGGAAGGCGAACAAAACTTGCGGGATCTATGGTGGACATAGCCACTCTCCTTGAAGGAATGACCTTTCGGTCAGGGTTTATGTTTTGCTCACAAAATACAATGAGCAGTTCAAATATAAGTATACACGAAAACTATTTTTTGTCAAGTCTATACTTATTCTTTTTTTATGATGTATTACTCTATAAAAAACAAATCCCACCGAGGTGGGATTTTGCCAAATCGCTCATATTAAGCGGGTTGACTGATCAGAGATCGTTGATGTTGATCTCTTTTCGATTGAGCCTGTCTTTCAGCTCATTACAGTACGAGAAGTTCCGGCTTGGATTCACCACATTCTTCGTTTTTGGTACCTGCTCTTCGGTGTAGTTTATGGTGCAATAAGCCGGTGCGGTGAGTTGCTCCTGCGCTCGAGCGCCCCGTGGTACAATCACGGCACATTCCGCGTCGGTCAGCATGCCGTAGTTGATGCCATCTATCTTCACGCACGGACGTTTTCTTTCCGAGGAAAGTACTTGCCCGATTTGAGCGACTTGGGTCGTTACGACCAGTTCTTGTTGAACAGGCCTCGCAACAACTCTCACACACTGAGTCGCCAAGGCGGTATTAATCCCTCTCGCAAACCCAATCCGAGAGCCGTTATTCGTACCGGACCGGTCATCGATCTCTGCCCAGCCGTTTGCTGCACCATGAAAGGTCAGGGTGAGCACTTGTCTAAGTAACAGATTACGCGCTTCCTCATCAGAACAACCCTTGAGCAGATGATCAGGATGACTGTACTGCACCCGACTGTCGAGCAAGAAAATCTGCCCGACCGTCAAAGTGGTTTGACTGCGGTTGGCGTTTTGAAAGGTCGAACAGTCTCGCTCCAAAAGCTTCCCAGTCTGGGTGTTGTACACTGTCCGGCACTGCTGTGCCGAGACAGAGGGAACGAAACCTGCGAGCAGGGCGATGATGGTAAAAATGCGTGCGAACATGGTGTTCTCCTTGGTTTTGGGTGTGGGCGAAATCGGTAGATTTCGCCCGGATTGATGAAAAAGTACAACTATTTCTTCGCTTTACGATAGACTTTAGTCCACCATAGCGATATGATCCATAGTATACACAAAAATGAGATTTTGTCAAGCTGTTTCACATCTTTCCTCTTATAAAAGATAAGGAACTAAAGGGTTTTTATCTAGAAATGTCTCAACAGAAATAGAGTATTTCTGTGGCTTTAGCTCATCATTCATGAAAAGGGATGAGTGTTTCACTTTAGAGTTGAATGTATTTTGAGTTGGGGTGACATAGTTAGGAAGATATATATCACAACAATATCCAAAAGTTTGTTGTGAGAAACTCACGCAGGAAGACGTTCCGAGTGTGAGGAAAATTTCTAGCAAGAAATTATTCTGTTTTCGAATAATAAACTTTTAAAAGAAAAGCTGTAAATATCTACATAGTCTTTTCGAGAATAATAAGCAAAAAAACAAATATAAAAACGCCCCCTTCTCCCCTCCTTGCAACAACGAAAATGCTATACTAACAACCATGATTATTTCTAACAAAGAAACCTCTGCACTCCGTAGATTAGACGACATACACAAAGAAGAGGAAGAGAATTTAGTGCTCTCCCTTTCAGACACCTACGGACTTCCCTCTGTCGATCTCCGCTCTCTCGCGCCTGAAGGAGACGCGATGAGGTATGTAGCAAAAGAAGATGCTAAGAAAGCATCCTTTGCCCCCTTTAAATTAGTTGGTCACGCACTGCACGTTGCTGTCCTTTCTCCTGAAAATGAAATGACAAAACGGCTCGTAAAGAGTCTCGAAACGCGAGGGATCACCGTCATTTTATACTTAGCGTCACATGCGTCACTCGAACATGTCTTTACTCGCTATGATGAAACAGAGATGATCAAGCAAGTTTCTGCTGGGGAAATTTCTTTAAAAGATACCGACACGAAAGATCTCGGTAATAAACTGAAAACTATCGATGATGTATCTCGTATTTTCGCTCTCGTTCGTTCTGCAGATTTTCTATACCGAACCACTAAAACCATCGAGACCTTATTTGGTGGAGCTATTGCATTAAAAGCTTCTGACATACATATTGAACCAGAAGAATCACAAACAAGAATACGGTACCGTATTGATGGGGTGCTTCATGATATTACTATTTTTGATAACAAGCTTGGTAAACAAATAGCAAGCCGTCTTAAACTTTTATCTGGCCTTAAAATATCTCTTGTCTCAGAATCACAAGATGGTCGATTTTCTCTTGACTTAAAAGATGTTTCTTTAGAAGTTCGTGTCTCGATAGTTCCTGGTAATTATGGCGAAAGTTTTGTTATGAGGTTGCTCGATCCAAGAAATGTCATCGCAAAACTTGAAGACATGGGAATGAGTGCGACGCTCTACACTGAAGTAGAGCACGCCATTACGAAGCCTCACGGCATAGTGCTGACTACTGGACCAACAGGAAGTGGTAAGTCGACAACTCTCTATGCATTCCTCCAAACAGTACGTAGCTCTGAAAATAAAATCATCACTATTGAAGATCCTGTCGAATATCATCTTGCTGGTATTACTCAAACGCAAGTAGACGAAGAAAAGAATTATACTTTCCTTTCTGGACTTCGAGCGGCGTTACGTCAAGATCCTGATGTGATTATGGTTGGGGAAATTCGTGATGAAGAAACGGCAAAAGTAGCTATCAACGCTGCACTCACTGGACATCTCGTCTTTTCAACACTACACACCAATACAGCGGCAGGAACTATACCTCGACTTCTTGATTTACAAGTAAATCCAAAAGTCATTGCTTCGGCTCTCACTATGGCTATCGCTCAACGTCTCGTACGTGTACTATGCCCTCATTGTAAAGTGGAAAGAGAAACAACAGAAAAGGAGGCAAAAATAATCACCAATATACTCGGTCCAATGATGACGACAAAGAAGAAGGAAGCCATGCTCGGATTTATTCCTGATCTTTCTTATATTATTTGTACTCCTGGTGCTTGTGACTTGTGTACCCATGGTTACAAAGGACGTACAGGTATTTATGAAGCAATAATAATGAATGCAGATATTGAAAAACTAATTTCTGAAAATCCTTCTGAACGTGAAATACGAAAAGTGGCTGATATGCAAGGGATTCCGAGCCTCAAAGAAGATGGTATACTCAAGGTGTTAGAGGGAATAACAACATTAGAAGAACTGGGGAGATCAGTAGATTTGTATGGAGACGAGTAGATTTTACTATGTTATGTAACAACACTGGAAAAATCTACTCGTTAAAGAATTCTTCTTAAAATTGAAAAGAAAAATAAGTTTTTATCATACTAGATAAAAATAAAGCCCATACACCTCTAAACAACCCCTTGGTGAAGAAACTTCCTTGATAAGGATGAGCACAGTTAGTCATGCAAGCATGA
This sequence comes from bacterium, assembly GCA_043745785.1. Classification (GTDB taxonomy): domain Bacteria; phylum Patescibacteriota; class Minisyncoccia; order Phycocordibacterales; family UBA5272; genus UBA11704. Next base: position 14,127 of record JAYTSG010000015.1, read on the forward strand.
TTTACCAGACTGTCCTTTCAAATAGAAGATGGGAGATAAACTCCTGGATGTTTAGAGATGTATAGGTTTTACAAAAAACTACTTCATTAACATAAGTTAACGATAAATACATTATAGCATATTAGAATATTTTGTCAACTACTCCCCTCTTTTCTTTTTAAACTATGGAACATAAGGATAAAAATGCAATACCTGAAGAAGAAGCACGCAGGCTTGATCAAGCTCTTCGTCCTCTTTCTTTTGATGACTATATTGGCCAGGAAATGATAAAAAATAATCTTCATATCTTACTCTCTGCAGCAAAAGAGCGAGGCACTTCACCTGAACACATACTGCTGTATGGCCCTCCAGGACTTGGTAAAACAACTCTTGCTAATCTCATTTCAAAAGAACTTGGTTCTAATCTGAAAGTTTCCTCTGGTCCGACCATTATGAAAGTAGGAGATCTTGCTGGTATTTTAACTAACCTTTCTCCTGGCGATGTTCTTTTCATTGATGAAATACATCGCCTTAATAAAATGATTGAGGAGGTGCTCTATCCAGCAATGGAGTCTGGTAAACTCGATATAGTCATCGGTAAAGGACCTTCAGCTCGCACTATACAACTTGATCTACCTCCTTTTACTCTCATTGGTGCAACCACTCGCATATCACTCCTCTCTTCTCCACTTCGTTCACGATTTTCTGGAGGTATTTATAGATTACAATATTACACAGAAGAAGAAATTACAGAAATAGTTACAAGGAGTGCAAAATTACTCGGAACAGAAATCACTGTTGGAGCAGCTAAAGAAATAGCTAAAAGGTCTCGTTTTACGCCTCGAATAGCTAATTATTACTTAAAAAGAGCCCGCGATTTTGCTCAAGTGCACAAAGCACTCATTGATGAAGATGTAGTATCTCGAGCCCTTACATTACTTGAAATTGACGAGCTAGGTCTTGGAATACCTGAAAAAATGGTCTTACATGCAATTATTAATCAATTTAATGGTGGACCTGTCGGACTTTCGACTGTAGCAGCAGCGATAGGTGAAGAAGAAGCAACAATAGAAGATGTTATCGAGCCGTATCTTATGCAAATAGGATTACTAGAACGCACATCACGAGGAAGAAAAGCTACAGAAAAAGCTATTCTTTTTATAAAAAATAATGATGCGTAGAATACTTTCTATAGACCCAGGCTACGACAGGTGCGGTGTTGCTGTACTACAAAAAGACGAGAAAGGAGATCTTGTTCTCCTTTTCTCTACTTGTATAATGACTGACAGAAAGAATTTTTTTTCTTTACGTCTCCTTGCACTTCGTAATGAACTACTAACTATTGTTAATGAATGGAAACCGACTGAAAGTTGTATAGAAAAACTTTTTTTCGCAAAAAATACTAAAACAGCACTCTTGGTTGCGGAGAGCTGTGGAGTAATAAGAGTGACTCTCGAAGAACTTACACTTCATCCAAAAGAATATGCACCTTCCGAAATAAAGCTTGCTGTTACAGGGTATGGCAACGCAGACAAACAAGCTGTCTCATATATGACGAGAAAACTTTTACATGTAGGAGACGATAAAAAACTAGATGATGAGTTAGATGCAATAGCTGTTGGAATCACTCATGCTTTTACTCACCGTTTTGATAACTTGCATTAATGTCAAAACTTTGTTATCTTTTTTCAGTAACCTCTATGCAAGAAGAAGAAGAAAAAGGACCATCAGATATTAACCCAGAAGCTCTCGAAGCGGTCTTTGTCAACGAAGAAACGATTGTTGAAGAGGAAGAAATTTTTATTGTTGAAGTAAGTAGTATTGACGATGATGAAGATGCTGTCGATCTTGCCTTCCAAGAAGACGAAGGATATTGGTAGAAAAGAAATTTTATAAAATAAGTAGACTTTAAATGAAACACGCAGTTCCTACGGA
>JAYTSG010000016.1:0-9433 GCA_043745785.1 bacterium
GGAGTTAAAGACAATGTGAACAACCTCACACTCTGGTAGACAGAAGGTCATGTATCAGGTCATACCCTGCAGTCTCTGCTGCAGGGTTTTTGATTGGGTAAATGAATAAAATACCATTAGCTCTTCAACTCAACATTTTTTTTGAAAAGTAATACTATAAAGTCTAAAATGATAAAAAAGAAAGATATAACACTTGTCCACAGTTCTTTCGGCAGTTAAACAGTATTTATTAAATAAACTTGTTATACTGAAAAATATAAAAAGTAATATTATTATGAAATCACAATCACCAACACGTTTCGCTAAATCAGTCCTTGCTCTGTTTTCAGCTGTTTCTGTCTTTCTTGGAGTCGTTGAGAGCGCTCATGCAGGATTTATCAATAACTTTTCAGATACACAGTCGACAGTAAAAATAAATACTAATTCAAGACACGTACTCAAGTTTACATCACCTTCTGGTGCTTCAGTTTCAAACTCAACTATTATTATCACATTTCCAAGTACATCAGGGTATGTCTTTACCAACAAGGCAACTTCAACTATCACTTTCACTCACGGAGCAACAACAGGACTTGAAACTTCAGAATCTTTTGGTGGTGTACAGACAGCCTCGCTATGGGGTATTGCTTTCTCAGGTGTCGCAAGTACGACTCTGACATTAACTGCTCCTACTGACGGTGTTGGTACAGCAGCTGTCGCAGCAAACGATAAACTTATTATTACACTCGATGCTACTAACGCACTCAACCCAGTTGGTGCTGGTTCGTATCAAATTGGACTAACGGGTAGCTTTGGAGATGTTGGAACAACTACAGTAGCTATTATTACCAATGATACAGTTACTATCAATGCACTTGTTGATCAAACTATCACCTTTGCAATTTCATCAAACTCAATTAATTTTGGCACACTAGGTGCAGGTGCTGCTAAATTTGCATCATCGACAAATATAGCTGGAGACACTGCTGAAAATGTAGCACACACACTCGCTGTAGCGACTAATGCTCCTTCTGGTTACTCTATTACTGCTTCAGGTACAACACTCACCTCACAACAAAATTCTGCATTTACTATTACTGAAATAGGAACAATCCCTGCATCATCTACTATTGCTACCGAACAATTCGGAATACGTGCCACAAAGGCAGGTGGAGTAAACGGTACTATCGCAGCTCCATACGCAATGTCATCTAGTTATGGATACAATGCAACTTCATCAGCACAAACATTTGCTTCTGGAACATCAGCCACCGCCACAGAAACCTACTCATTACGTTATGTTGCCAACATCACTGCTCTAACTGAAGCGGGTAACTACGCAACAAGTATCATCTATGTTGCTACCGCAAACTTCTAAGTTTGTGTTATAATCTAGAGGTTTATAAAAGAAATCCTTAGGCAGAATCATGATAAAAAAAATATTACTACTTCTTACGATTTTATCTAGTCTGACATTTTCTTACGCCATTGGAATCAGTGTTTCTCCTGCACGCTATGAAATTGCCGCAGATAAAGCTAAAACAGTTTATGGAGAACTAACTGTTACTAATAACTCAGACAATGATCAAACGTACAATACCTCAGTAGAAAACTTTACTGCACAAGGTGAAACAGGTGTGCCTCTGTTTACAAGGTCTGAAACTAGTATTGCTTCATGGTTACAGATAGAACCATCTGTAGTTATTGCAAAAGGAGAAAAGAAAACACTGAAGTTTTCAATAGTCGTTCCAGAAAATGCTGAATCAGGAGGTCATTTCGGAGCAATATTCTTACAGTCAAAGCCACCAGAAGGTAAAGATACTTCAGTAGCTATTGGAACAAAAGTTGGCATGCTCATTCTTCTTAAAGTTAATGGTGATATCAAGATTGGTGGAGACATTAAGGATTTCTCTGCAAATAGTCCTAGCTCTTCTGATGAAAAAGATAAAATATTCTTTACTGATCTCCCTATTAATCTATCGTACAGATTCACTAATAGCGGAAATGACAGAGTTAATCCTTACGGTATTATTACCATAAAAAATACTCTAGGAATTACTTCAGAAACTATTTCTGCAAATTCTACTCAAGGTAACGTATTGCCACAAAGTACAAGAAAGTTTGATGTACTTTGGGGGGTAGGAGAAAAAGAAGAAATCCCTGTTTCTTATTTCAGTAGAGCTTTCTATCAAGCAAAACACTTTGCATTCGGTCTTTACACTGCTCAGCTAAGTATTGCTTATGATGTACAAGCAAAAAAGAATGTTATAGAGTCTTACTCTGACATTGCTAAAAACATAGAACAATCATCTATGAAAGTTGAGAAGTCAGTACATTTCTTTGTATTCCCTTGGCAGCTTGTTACTCTTAGTTCGTTCTTAATTGTGTTGTTTGTTTTTATTTCAAAAAGAGGTGTCAAAAAATATAATAAATGGGTAATCAAACAAGCAAAACTCGGCATGCAAAAATAGTACTATGCGTATATGCATTTGTTCTTACTCATTTACTACTAGTGCCCCACGCTCTTAATGCTATAACAATAACTGCTACTCAATCACTTGGCATCTATGCGGTAGTCATTGATCCCAATGCTCCAACTAGTACGCCACCGCTACCAGGAGGTGGAGGTGGAGGCGGTTTTAGTGATGGACTTGTTCCTCTTACAAAAGGAGGCACAGTGTCACTGAGTGGTAAATTTGCCCCACAAACTCTTATTACTTTACTCTTTTCGGGTAAACCAAATCAGCAAGTAAAAACAAATAGTGATGGCACTTTTTCTTTCGAAGTAGCTCAACTTGCGGAAGGTGTATACAGAATAGTGCTTATAGCTCAAGACGATAATAGTCTTACCAGTCATCAGACAATGGTTTCTTACAGTGTGTATGTCAGTAATCTAGCAGAAACAATAATCAGTAATGTTATTTTTCCACCACTTTACTACGATAATTTCATCGACTACAGGCAAGGAGAATCAGTACTCCTTTCAGGTAAAGCTATAGCTTCAACTACCATCGAAATTGCTTTTGATGATACTCTGTTTTATAGTGCGAATACTGACCAGTCCGGTTATTTTAAACAATATATCAAAGGAATTTTGCCTCCAGGGAAACATTATGTTTCTTTTAGACAAAATATCGGATCAACGACTTCTCCTTTTGGTAAAAAATTTGAAATTTCTATTAGTAGTAAAAACAATAAAAAAATAAAGAAGTCTGTGTGTGGTAGTAAAGCTGATTTTTCAAGTGATTGCAGAGTGAATCTAATCGACTTTAGTATACTTGCTTATTGGCACAATAGAACTGATTTTCCAGAGAAATTTGATCTCAATAAAGATGGGAAAATTGATCTTAAAGATTTTAGTATTTTAGCTTACTTTTGGACAAATTAACGTATGAAGAAAGTTAAAATCTCAAACGTAGTTATGCTGGGTTCGTTACTCTTTTTCTTTACATTCTCGCCAGTTTTTGCTGCATCTATCCTACTTACTTCAGCTAGTAATAGTTCCTTGAAAGAGTTAAGTGTTACTGTTAATCTCGAAGCAGAGGGTGATAGTTTTAATGCCTATGGCGGACAAATTGATTATGATAGAAGATATTTATATCTTAAAAAAATTGATACAAGTGACTCTATCGTTAGTTCTTGGGTGACCTATCCTGAAAAAGATAATTCAACTACGGGTGATGATAGTATTTTCTTTGAAGGACTTTCTCAGGGCGGATTCTCAGGCGTCCTCATTCCTGATGTACAAAAGAAACTACCAGGAAAATTGTTTACCCTCATCTTTTCAGTGGAAAAAGAAGGTAATGCTGATATTACTATTTCTAATGTTCACATTTATAAAGATGATGGTAATGCGACTGAAGTAATGACTACAGATAAGAGTATTACACTTGACCTACCTGTAGCGTATGTCAAAAATAATCACCTTCTTGCTGACTACGGAGTTGTTCGTCAAGAAAATAGCGAAAATCAAAATATATTCTTGATGAAAGCTACGACGAGTGAGATCTATGGTGGTAAGGAATTTATTATTTTTGACAATCTTAATAAACAAAAAAGCCCTAAAGATTTTGAAGTAAGTGAATCTTCGTCACAAAATCCAAGGGATATACCAGATTTTTCATGGACAAAAGCAAAAAGTCCTTATCTACTAACACAGCCAGGGTCAAATAACTACATACATGTCAGAGTAAATTATATTGACGGTACATATTCGTATCAAACTCTCAGAACTGTTGAAAACAAAACTAAATATGGAGCGCTGTCGTATATACTATTATTGGTAAGCCTTCTTGTTCTTACTTTATCTTATGCTGTCTCTTTCATTTTTAAAAAAGAATAGCCTCTGCTTTGTAGCGACTTTTTTTTTCTTCACTCATTATGTTACAGCTGCCAATCTTACTATCTCCCCCGATACGCTTTTTGTTGAGAATGGTAAAAGCTTCGTAGTGAGTTTTTATGTAAACAATAACGAAACCTCTATCAACGCAATTTCTGCTCAGGTAAGTTATCCAAAGGATTTACTGCGACTCACTTCTTTTTCAAAAAATGGCTCATTATTACAAATGTGGTCAGAGGAACCTTCTTTTTCAAATATGGTTGGTGATGCTCACTTTGAAGGAGTAATACTCAATCCTGGGTTTAGTGCTAAAAAAGGCCTTATCCTTACAGCTACGTTCACTCCACTGGCGCGTGGTGTAGCAACCATACGTATTACTTCAGGAAATATTTATGCAAATGATGGAAAAGCAACAGATGTTCTTTCACTTTTAGGTTCTGCAACATATACAATTACTGATGTCCAACCTCCTGATACTGTACCTGTTAAGAAAAAAAGTGATACTGGTAGTAATCAGATAGAAATAAGTTCAGTAACACATCCACGCGAAGATGTGTGGTACAGGTCAAAAGTAGTAGCTCTTGATCTTAATCTCCCCGAAAATACGAATACCATACAATATAAGATTTCTAAACAAAATAAAAGTGCTACGAGTAAAGTGATACTGGCGACAAGCACTCTTTCTCTTGCTTTGGAATCTGATGGTGAGTATTTTTTTAATGCTAAGGCTAAACAAGATTCTCTTTGGGGACAAAGCACAGTATTTGGACTTAAGATAGACTCGGAGACTCCTTATTTTCTAGGCGTGTCACTTCCGTATGGAACTTCCTCAAAAAAAATTTTGCAGAAAGTGCATCTATCAGCGAAAGATAGACTCTCAGGAATATCTCACTTTGATATCAAACTAAATGAAGGGCAAGTGCAAACCATCACAGCAGATAAAATAGGGGAAGTGGATACAATGTTACCAAAAGCCCTTCCTCGAAATAATAGTTTGCTCGTCGTTGCATATGATAACGCAGGAAATAGCAAAACAACAACAGTACCTTTTTATATTTCTCCTCTCGACCAGCCTACTATCACCACATATACAAAAGAATTGAAGGCTCAAGATGTTTTTAATCTGTCAGCAAAAACATATCCAAATGCAGTTCTCCTCGTTACTTTAGTGTCAGTAGACACAACAATAAAGAAAGAAGTTATTTCAGATGAAGCAGGAGCTGTTTCTTTCTCTACCATTATAGAAAAACCAGGAATGTATACCTCTTTTATACAAATTCTTGATTTTGATGGCGGAGAAAGTGAAGCGTTAAATATAGGACAAGTTAAAGTGACACACAGCATAGCCTGGATTTTCTCTTCTTTTAGAGCACAAACCATAGTATTTCTTATTCTTGTTTGTATACTCATACTTGGAACATCGATTCTTAGTAGTGTAGTAACTCGTCAAATAGTAAAAAAGAGCTTTGAAAATAATAAAGATAACATCAGTATATCTCAAGAAGCTTCAAAAATCACAAGTGAAGATTCATCACACACTTAAGATAAGCGTTTTAACTAATACACAGGTTTTTTCAAAAAATAAAGTGTTATACTTATTCATATATGACAACACCAGTTTATGCGCGAGAAATTGAAGACCTTATCGAAGGGGACATAGATGTGACTGAGAATACTCTCGAAGCTCACAGTAAAGATACAAGTATTTTTAAAGTCAGGCCAACCATTGTTGTTTTTCCTAAAAATGAAGATGACATAGTTAAACTTGTCCGTTTTGTTAATCAAAAAAATGAAGCTAGAGAAAAAAATGAAGTAAAGCTCACCCTCACTGCTCGCTCTGCAGGCACTTGTATGAGTGGTGGTTCACTCACTGAAAGTATACAACTCGATATGACTCGTTATCTTAATCATATTATTGAAGCTGGTGATGGGTTTGCTACGAGCGAGCCAGGCGTCTTTTATCGTGACTTTGAAGTAGAAACTTTAAAGCATGGTTATATCATGCCAAGCTACCCTGCATCTCGTGAACTTTGTGCTATTGGTGGCATCGTTAACAATAACTCTGGTGGTGAAAAAACTCTTACATACGGTAAAACAGAAAAGTACATACGCTCTGTCAGATTGGTTCTTGCCGATGGGAGTGTTGAAACATTCAAAAAGCTTACTCTCCCTGAACTTACTGAAAAAATAAAAGAAGAAACACTGAGCGGGAAGATACATAAAAACCTTTTCTCTCTTATTTCAGATAATTTTGATGATATTCAAAACGCAAAACCACAGGTATCAAAAAATTCAGCAGGTTACTATCTTTGGAATGTTTACAATAAAGATGATAATACTTTTGATATACCAAAACTTATCGCTGGCTCACAAGGAACCTTTGGTATGATGACACAAGTCACTTTTGACCTCATTAAACCAAAAGAGCATTCACGTATGCTTGTTATTTTTCTTAAGGATTTAGCAAAACTCCCTGAGATTGTTAGTGAAGTACTCGCATTCAAACCAGAATCATTTGAATCATACGATGATCACACTTTCAAAATAGCGATGAAATTTTTCCCAGACATTGCAAAGAGAATGAAAGGGAATCTTTTTACTCTTGGTATACAATTTATCCCAGAATTTCTCATGGTTCTTTCTGGGGGTGTGCCTAAGCTTGTACTTATGGCTGAATTTGCTGGAGATACTGAAGAAGAAGTTGATACGCAGATGACTAAAGCTTATGATAAAGTCATTTCGCTCGGCTATACTGCACGAGCCATACATTCACAGCGGGAAGCAAAAAAATATTGGACTTTTAGACGTGAGAGTTTCAATCTACTTCGTAGTAAAATGCGAGGTCTTCGTACGGCACCATTTATCGATGATTTTGTCGTACGCCCAGAGTTTTTACCAGAGTTTTTACCTAAACTCGAGAAGGTTCTTTCAAAATATAATCTTATCTATACAGTAGCAGGACATATTGGTAATGGTAATTTCCATATTATTCCGCTCATGGATCTGCATGAGGACAAATCTATTGAGGTGATAGAAAGTCTCTCAAAAGAAGTCTATGACCTTATTAAGGAGTTTAAGGGTTCAATTACGGGGGAACACAATGATGGTCTCGTCCGTACCCCATTCTTGTTTGAAATGTACAGTGAGAAAATTTTAGATTTGTTTAAGGAAACTAAAGCAATTTTTGACAAAGATACTATTTTTAACCCAGGAAAAAAAGTAGATGGTGATCTCGCGTACTCTTTCGAGCATATCGATAGAACACATGCTTAATTTTATTTCTACCAATTCAGATGAAGAACTAGTTGCGAGATACTTAGCTGATGGGCATAAGGAGTCTTTTGAATTACTTTGTAGTAGATACACGATACCTATGTATCGTTTTGCAATGAGTTTTGTTAAAAATAAAGATGAGGCAGAAGATATAGTTCAGAAAACATTTATTAAAATGTGGAAACATATACACACTTTTGATGTCACTAAGAAGTTTTCTGTATGGCTCTATACTATAGCACGAAGAACTGCTTTAGATGATCTTAAAAAAAGAAAAACCTTTTCTTTTTCTTCGATGTCTTACGAAGAAGATCTTCCTTTTGACGAAACTCTTGCTGATCCAAGCGCTTTTACAGAAAAAATACTAGAATCTAGTCGAGAAGTTAATGCTTTCGAACAAGTGCTTGCAACTCTTACTCCTGAAAAATCTGAGATAGTTTTTCTTAAGCTGTATGAAGATATGACATTTGAGGAGATATCAGTACTGGTAAATAGGCCTATGAATACAGTAAAAAGTATTTATCGTCGAGCACTGGAGGTTATCAAAAAAGAGCTTGAAGAAAAGTATCATATTAATGCACCAAAAGACAGAATTTTGTCGTAATATACCTAGCTATGAGCAGAAAACTATACAAAATAGGGGAAGATGAGCAGGTGCATAAAGATCTCTATCCACAGGTACTTTCTGTGATTGGGAGGGCAAAAAAAGCTCATGATATCAAGATATTTGCCATTTGGAGTACGCTTGCCGGAATCTTTTCTCCTGTATCATTTATATTACTTTCGACGCTCAACAGAAAACTCATCGAGTCTTCTACTTTCGAGTATCTGAGTTTACTTATCAACGATGCCGAGGTCCGCTCGCTCTATACTCAAGACATACTGCGCGCCGTGTATGATACTATTCCTTTTCTAGGAGCAAGTATGACTCTTGTTTCACTTGCTCTCCTTGTTATCTTTTACTATAAGGCAATGAAAGGTTTCTCTCTTATTGCTTTCACTAAAATACCAGCGTATTAAAATTCTCTTATGAAATCTTCATCTTTCTTACGTACTTTTTTACTTACACTATTTCTCCTTACTGTTTCTTGTAATAACGCTTCCGCTCTTTCATTTCGCTTAGAGGCGCTCGATGATAAAAGCTCTTTTTTTGAAAAGTTTATTGATTCACTTTTTCAAAATAATATTAAATCAGGAACGTCACTTACTGGTGATGTTAGTCATATTTCTTCGACGACACTTTTGCTTTTTTCCCAAGAAAAGACTTATTTGATAGGAATTTCTAAAGATACTAAAGTGCGCAAAGCAAACATACCGACAACTCTTACTGAAGTAAAAGAAGGTGATAAAGTGTCTGTTGTTTCAGCAGTTTCAACAGTCAGGGGTGAAAATGTTAAACTCAAAGCAAAGATTATCCGTATTCTTTCTCAAGAAAATGAAAAGAAGGAAGGGGACAAGAAAGATGGTGACATAAAAAACGCTTCTTCAACCGAAATCAAAGCAGATTCTGAGAAAATAGCGAGTTCAACAGAGGTAGGGACTCTAAAAGAAGTGAAAGAAATAAAAGAAGTAAAAGAATAATAGATATGCTCCGCATTGCATGTGGAGCATATCTTGCCTTCAAAGAAGTTTTGATATAACAGAGTCTATTGATTAATACCCACTTGTTGTGGTATAATCATAAGTACTTTTTTAACATATTCTTAAAAAAGAAAGTTAAAAAAAGTTTTCAATGATAGCAGAAAAAAATAGATAGACACTGGTTTGTGCAAAACCTGTAGTCGTTGCTAAACGAAATAAGAGCTTGATACAAAATACAATATGGGCCCTTAGCTCATTTGG
>JAYTSG010000017.1:0-25868 GCA_043745785.1 bacterium
GGAGTTAAAGACAATGTGAACAACCTCACACTCTGGTAGACAGAAGGTCATGTATCAGGTCATACCCTGCAGTCTCTGCTGCAGGGTTTTTGATTAACTTCAAGCAAGGTTGTATATTTTTCCATACGTAAAAAACTATTGTGTAATAAAGTTATTATAACAAAAAACTACAAGACTTGCTCTATAGATATCCCTCTTTTTTGAATTATAAGAAAGAGAACTATAAACTAAAGAGCGTAGCGTTTTTTAATGATAAAAGAGAGGGCGAACGAAGTGGCGATGCCGATGACCGCACCACAAAGGATATCGAGCGGATAGTGAACTCCTACCATAACTCTCCCTAGTCCTATCAGAATTGATGAGATAAAAAAGAAACTACCAAGTTTTTTATGATGGAAGAAAAGAGCGGAAGAAACAGCAAAGAAGAAAAGAGCGTGCCCAGAAGGAAATGACTGAAACTCTTCCCCGAGAAGAGGTGGAATAAGGAGTGTTATTTGTGTATGAGCGATATACGGTCTTGCAACTGGATAAATAGTGACTATGATCCCTTTTAAGATATAGCGAGAAAAAAGTCCAGCAAAAAGAGCAAAGAGTACTGTATGAAAATGTTTCTTTTTATTTTTTTTGTTACTTTTAAAGAAGAAATAAATGAGTACTCCGATAAGCACATAAGACAAATCTTTAGCAAGAAAAAAAGCGATATGAGACCAGACTATACTATTTGCAGCTAAAGTGTTTAGATAAAGAGAAATTGCTTCATTCATGCGAGAGTGAACTTAGTATACCTGAAAGGTTATAAATATATATCTTACAGTACAAAAACTGGCAGTAACCTTAGCACAAGCAGCGCGTAACAAGACTTTTCATACTGATAGAGTCTTTCAAGAAGAGGTATATGCGCTATGCTTAACATTAAGATATTTACTTGCATGTCAACTAATTTTTTGATAATAGTTATAGTTCAATTTTTTGTTTACTTATTTGTAGTAAAAATAACGAAACAAAAATTCTTACCACTTCGATTGATTATGGTGAGCGCTAGTGCTGGAACAGTCATTGGTTTACCGTTCGACATACTACTTGGTAACTTAGGTTTATATACATACTTACCAAATACAATAGAAGGTGCCAGTAATCCTACTGGGCTTACTTTTTTAGAACTTATCATAAATGGAATTTTTTCTTTTGGACTTGCCGTAGCAACAGCAAAACTACTAGCAAATAACTTTACTAGTAGTCAAAGCAGAAAAATTGAGATTGCTCTTGTTTTCCCTTTTTCTTTATTATTTTTAACAGCTCTTTACTTTTGTTTTATTTTACCGAAAAATAGTATTGCACTAATGTTTGCTTGTGGATTTTTTATAGTTTCCCTTGGTGAACTACTACTTCTGTTACTCCGCAGACGTGGACTACTAGCGATGCTCGTCAATGACTTTAACATCAAAAAACTAGTGAGGGTGTGGCTTATACTTTTTATGATTGGACTTGCTTGTGAAATCACAAATTTCTTTTTCCCCTTTTGGATATGGCTTCCAGGACACTCTCACTCGACATTTTTGATATTGACCCTCATGACAACATTGGGATACATCGGAGTAATTCATCCAATGATTATTTTCTGGCAATTATTGGGTACTAGTAAAAAAGTTTAGAATTTTTATCTACTTTTGAAAGCTTTTATACCCTTACTACTTACGTACGCCAATTTCACAGACTCATAAATGACAATTTTACTACAGGCTAATGACTAGGAGTTGCACCAGCAGAATTACCCGCGACAAAACCAGTAGACCAACACAGCTGAAGCGAGTAGCCCCCCGAAGGACGGTTGATATGGAGAATATCTCCTGTCACCAAAAGATTTTTTATTTTCTTTGAACGCATCGTTTTAAAATCTACTTCCTCACAGGGTAAACCTCCGTCTGCGACCACAGCTCTATCAAACCCCATCAATCCAGAAATAGTACAAGGCAGTGCCTTGAGTGTATGCACAATATATTTTCTCTCTTCTTTTGAAATAGAATGCACCTTCGTTTCAATATCTATTTTCTCTGACAGTAAGAGCAAAAGTCCTTTACTCATACCTTCTGGCACTATTTCTTTGAGAGCATTCTTTATTTCTTTATTTTTGCTTGCATCAAAGAGAGCTACTACTTGTGTGTCCAAGGTGCCATGATCGGTACTCGGAAACATATCAATAGTTGCCGTCACTACCCCAGTATGTAGTAAGTCACCTACTTTCTCTGCACTATTTAAAATAAGTGGCCCCGATAATCCGAAATGAGTAAAGAGTATTTTTCCAACGAGAGCAAAACTTTTTACACCATCAACAAAGTACGTAATCTTCATTTTTTCTAAAGATAGCCCTGCGAGGGTGTGCACCCAAGCTTCGTCCGCCGCAAGAGGAACCACACTAGGTGTTGGTTTTGCAATAGTATGTCCGAGATCTTTGAGCCATTTGAATCCGTCCCCTGTCGAACCAGTCTCTGGATGAGAAACACTGCCCGTTGCAAAGAGATACTCCGTAGCGAAAAATTCTTGCTTGTCACATACTAGTGAAAAAATTTTATCATCCTTTATCCTGACTTTCGTAACGGCGCTACCTGTACGAACCTCGACATTATTCTTTTTTACATACTCTTCTAAAACTTTTTCAACATCTTCTGCTTTTTCAGTTTGAGGAAAAGCTCTTTTACCTGCTTCAATTTTGAGCGGCAATCCTCGCTCCTCAAAAAAAGCTAAAGTATCTTTCATTCCAAATTGAGCAAAAAGCGAGTATAAAAATGGCTCTGCTTTGCCGTACTTTGAGAGAAGAACTCTTTCGTCTTCTTCCGCATTCGCAATATTACATCTTCCTCCGCCAGAGATACGAAGTTTTTCACCAAGTCGTTTATTTTTCTCAAGTAGCAGTACACTCAGCCCTCGTTCACCTGCACGTCCTGCCGCCATCATTCCAGACGCACCACCGCCAACAACAATGAGATCATATATTAAAGAAGAAGACTCCTGTTCCATGTAGACATTCTACACTAAAATACTTTTTTATCGCAAAGAATAAATTTCTTTCAAAGATGAAATCTTGTCATCTAGGAGCTCTTTTATAATCGATACTGAATCTAAGTTCTAGGTTTTAGGTAATAGATACGAAAGTATAGACCTACAACCAAAACAAGATGAGCTCTCATTAAAGCATCAGACATTATTTCGCAGTTAATTAGAGTCGTTTTAAAGGCTAACCAGAGAAGAAACAGAGAGTCAAGACTTTTGAAGAGGTTTACTTATTTGTCTAATTCATTACTGGCAACCTCATACCCGTATCAATGTTGATAGTTAGCTTATACACCTCACCTTTTTTAAGAGTGACAGTCACTGGAACCCCAGAAATACTACCGACACCAACTTTCGAAGTATCGACAGTTACTAAGTTGTCAGCCATAGTAATGTAATATATTCCCGCAGAAAGTGCCATTGAAAAGCGACCATTTGCGTCAGGAATAAGTGTGACGAGTAAAGTCTTGCGGTCTGTGGTATACACAGCAATTTTTCTAGAAGCATATTCTTCTGCTGTTGGTTTACATGGATTATCTACTGTCTCTACTGGACAAATGGGACTGATGATCATCTTTCCTTCTAATCGAGAGGTAACTACAGAGCTCGCAGCTGCTCCGCTTGTCACTGAAAAAGTAAAACGATATTCAGATGGAGTATAAGTCTTTTGCGTGTTCACAGTATTCGGTAGCACAGAAATAAGAGTTACTTTTTTATCTGAAAAGGTAACAGGAACACCAATAGACATCGTGACTAACTGTGCCTCACTACTACTTTCTAATTTTACAGAAACTCTTACTGTGCCTGCTTGTATACACTGAACATTCGCTGGACATCTACTATCTTCAATACTTCCTATTGGAGTAATCTTTAAAGCATCTATCGTGACAGTTTGATGTATGCCCGCACTCTTTCCTGTTACAGGAATATCAACACTCGTTTTAGGGCATAGAGCAAATGCACAACCTGGTCCGCTTCTACCTACATAAGATCCATCTGGACAGATTTTTACCTCCATAGTACAAACAATTGGGTCTTGTAACAACGGGGGAACTACCTGTTTTGGACGATACCATATAGCACCAGCACCAATTACGGTCATAAGAGAAAATCCGATTAATGTTATTATTGTTTTCATAGATATAGTATAGCACTAGTAGCAGTAAATGTTAAGTATATATTAAATATTATAGATACGACTTCGTCATATAAAAAACCACCTCGCAACGTACGAGGTGGTTTTCCTCGCCATGCGAAATGGCTTTGTTCTAACCTTTCCTACTACTTTCCCTTTATTTGGAAAAGAACTTATGCATTTCTTCATAATCTTTCTCAGCGTCCCGCGAACGACTTATAGAATATGGGTCTATGCAAAAGTCTTCTGTCCCAGTACTCCTTTGTTGCCGATGAATAATGACAACCATGAGAGAATCTATCGCTATCTTGCAACTTCCGTAGAAAACAAAGTCTTCACCAGAATAATGACACCGGTAGTGACTAAACCCAAAAATTACCGATACTTCTTCAAAGTTAGGGTAAACTTTTGCGTGTAAATTATTCACAGCAATAGCGAATGCCATCTTGACTAAAGTTATTTGTTTTGGATCTTCTTTCACGATCATTTTTCTTCATCCTTATTGGTTGATGACTGCGTCAAAATACTAATAATACAATAACATTTTATTATTAGTAAGTCAAGTATTGTCCCATTGCACCTGTAAAGTTACACTTTCACTCTCTGCTTTGAAAAGAGCTCATCTTCTCAAAAATGAATACCCTCAAACAACAAAGCAAGGTGATGTATTCGCCTTGCTTTGTTTGATTAAAATCTTTCCTTTTTTAGCCTTATTTCCTCTGTATCGCACCTCTAATCACCTCTGGAGTGAAGCCTGCTGGCATTACTCCTGTACTTGCATACTCGTAGAGTGCAAGTTTGAAAATAGATCCAAGTGTCGAAGAAATAATTGAAAGGATAATGATATAGACTACATAAAGTGCGAGTACTGACAAAAAGACAAAAAGTGAAGGAGCGAGAACTATAATACCAATACTAAGAGCGAGTCCTAAGAACATCAACCCTGCAAAAATAAGACTAACACCAAAATTGATGATAATGGTCTCACCCCATGTTTTACGTATCATTGAAGCAGAATCTTTAAATGATTCACTGATAGTTTTATTTCCTATCACGAGCGATGGTAAACTAAAGTACGTCATGATATTCCATGCCGCCCCACATATATTCGCGATTATAACTCCAATAAATTTAAACTTATTTGCAATGATATTCAAAAGTATCCCGACGGTCGAGGAAATAACAGACCATATAAATATCTTTCCTGCACTATTGAGGGCGCCGTTAATACCATCTTTAAAAGAAAGGTCTTTTCCACTAAACCTACCGTGAGCGATAATATATATACCTGCTTGGAAAAAGTTAAGGATAAAAAACATGACGACATAGTATATAAATAGGGTTCCGTAAACTGTGGCATTAAATGACTCACTCTCTAATCCTTTTGGCAAAACGAAAAAATAAAGTATTTCAAGTACTACAAAAGCAACGAGACTTGAGATAGTAGACATAATGGGAAATAACATCATTTCTTTATCTTGCTTGAGGATAGCCCACGACTCACTGACTATCAGTTTACTTGCTTTCCATTTCCCCATGACTACCGGCACACTCACCATATTTTGGTCCATACAAATAGTATTATTTATAATGTCGATAGTATGGCAACATTTATAGAGGAAAACTAGACATACATATCTAATAGCTGTTTCTAAAAGAAGTACCATGTATGAACTATTTCTCTTTAGAGAATTTTTTAGTTTCCAGAAAAGACTTAGACTGTATCTCCACTCTTCCTTCCCTTCACTAAGCTCCAGCAAGTCTATTTTTGCAGCTTGACGATACCACTTAAGTCATCATAAATACTGCTATTTTTTTAAGTAAAGACTCCTTTATTTACTTTTTATAAAGCCCTTCTTTTAGAAGTAACTCAACCATCGTTTCTTTAATCACACTCACTCTAAAATTTTTTTCTCCATGCTCTTTTTGAGCAAAAAATTCTATCTGATGCGTAAAAACATAGTCTATTCGTATCTCTTTGTTACAGTTTCAGCGCGTGATAATAGTCATATTTTTAGCCATAAGTACTTTTATTCTAAAACTTTTTTAGAATAAAGAATAAAAATAACACCGTAAGAAAGATGACAAATCTCGGAAAACAAAAATAATCACTTGTAGTGATTATCATTGGAGCATGAAGTTCTTTCACTCCCTTCCTCTGTCGCCTATTGAATTTTATTCAGACAATTAACTTTGTGTTGTTGTTGCTTCTTTCTTGTTTCCAACTGAATGTCTGTCTTCATGCATCTCTTTTTCTTTAATTTTATTTATATGACTTGCCATTTTTGCAAGTTTTGCATCAGCCTCTGCTTGAGTTATTTTTCCTGTAGAAACTTTCGCTTGTAACTTTATTTTCATTTCTGCTAGGTGCAGTATTTTCATCTTTGCTTCAAAATCAGATTGGCTCATTCCCGACGCTTTCACAATATCTTCTAGAGTTTTACCTGCAGATAATTGCGCTTGTAATGTCGGTACTGTCGTGTTTAAAACACTTGCCATGGCGGTCAGTCTTTGAAGATCATCTTTTTTTCCATGTCTTGTTACTCCTTTCTTTTTGTCCATGTGACCAGTATGGTTTGCCGTAGCAGTAAGCATCATATCTGCCTGTGCCTGTGTTATTTTTCCGGACGAAACTTCTATAGCCAATCTTGCTTTCATTTCCGCAGTACGGAGAGTTGTGAGCTTTGTTTCTACAGTAGCTTTATCTTGACCTGATGCAGTAATAATATCAGCAGGTGTTTTCCCAGCATTTAACTGTGCAAGCACTGAATCAGTCGATACCCCAAGAACGGTCGCGAGATCAGTCGCTATTTTAGTTTTAGTGCTGAGCTTTTGTTCATCAGTCATGATCTGTCTTGATTCCTGTTTTCTATTCGTATGATCCATCATTCCTGAAGCACTCATCGTATCTGTAGTTGATGCTGCAAAAGTTGTTGCTAATGCAGTCACACCGAGTACTGCAACCATCCCACTCATTTTTATTTTTTTCATATATATTATTTATTCTACGATTATCCATTAAAAATAAATCATTGTGCAGTTACTAATAGTACGCATTATTTTATTTACTTTCACTTCCTATAATACAGATGAGCTTCTCTTTTATTTCAAAACATCTTTTATAAAACATTTTTACTTGTACAAATGGTACTCCATATTCAAAAAAGATGAAGTAGGTAGTTACAAAAATAGAATACAGAATAATCTGTCTATAGTATACTGAAATCCTCTTGCGTTTATTTTTAATATAAAATTAATTAACTTTTTTAAGTTATATAAAAAGCTTATAATAAAAAAGATATCTGCGAACACTTATTAATGCAAAACTAATACTTTGCTTGCTTTGTCAGCATAAAAAGCGTATAGTAATGAGTATGGTTATACTAGTCATTGAAGATGAACTAAAGCTCGTTAACATACTTACGCGAGCCCTTAAAAGTGAGCGCTATTCAGTCGATTCTGCACTGGACGGTGAAGAAGGACTCGAAAAAGCAATGAAAAATGACTACGGCCTCATCATTCTTGACCTCACTCTTCCTAAAAAAGATGGTTTGATTGTTTGTAAAGAATTACGTACGCGTCAAATACATACTCCCATCATCATGCTAACAGCTCGAATTTCTGAAGTAGACAAAATAACAGGTCTTGATTTTGGTGCAGACGATTATCTCATCAAGCCATTTAGTCTCGATGAGCTTTTCGCGAGAATTCGGGCAGTGTTACGACGTCGTAAAAAAACAGATTCTGATATACGAAAAATAGACAACCTTGTCGTCGATAACAAAAAACACGAAGTGACGCGTGCTGGTGAGATTGTCGCCCTCACTCCGAAAGAGTACAAACTTTTAGACCTACTTATTACTCACCCCGGCGAAGCAATCAGTAGAAGAAAACTTATCGACCAAGCATGGAACCCTTCTTTTGTAGAGATGAGCAATGAGCTTAATGTACACATGAAATATCTCCGCACTAAAATCGAAAGGAAAGGAGAGAAGAAATTGATTCATACCGTCAGGAGCGTTGGTTTTGTTATTAAAGAATAATCTATTCTTTATATGAAGAAGATATCCAAAATAGAAGAAGAGTCTCAAAGAATAAAAAGGGAGCAGGATTTCGTGTTCGACCATGTTCCTGCTTTAGTTTATTTCAAAGACAGAGAAAATAGATTCACGAGGGTTAACAAAGCATTTGCTGATTTTATGGGTATCGACAAAAAAGAAATTGAAGGTAAATCCGCTTTCGATTTTTATCCAATGAGACAAGCTGTATCTCTCTGGAACGATGACAAAGAAGTCATTGCTACAGGGTTGCCAAAAAAAATTATAGTTGAACTCGTCTGGGCAAAAAGAAAAACAGGTTTGTTACAAATGGAGAAAGTTCCTCACATTGATAGGCAAGGAAAGATCATCGGTATTATTTGTTTTGCGAGTAACATTACTGAGAGAAGACATCTCGAAACTACTTTATATAATTCAGAAATACGGTTTCGTAGACTTTTTGAAACCGCACAAGATGGCATACTTATACTGAATGCTCAAACAGGTCAGATACATGAAGTCAATCAGTTTCTTATTGATATGCTCGGTTACACTCATGAAGAATTTCTCACAAAGAAACTTTGGGAACTTGGTTTATTGATAGATGTCACTAAAAGTAAAAATGCTTTTAAAATGACTCAAAAAAAAGGTTACGCAAGCTATGCAGATATACCACTACAAACGAAAGAAGGAGAGCTCATCAGTGTAGAGTTCGTGAGTAATTTATATAAGGTTAATCATCGTAATGTTATACAATGTAATATCCGTAATATAACTCATCGTAAAAATTTAGAGAGTATAGATGAAAACAAAAGACTACTTGCAGAAGAGAAAGAAAAGACCGATTTTATGGCAGAAGCAAATCATGAGCTTCGTACTCCTCTTGCTATTATTAAAGGAAGTATTGACATTATTCTCAAAGAATCTCAGGGGAAATCAGACAGGTACGCAGATGTAGTACTTAGAGACATCGATGAGGAGGTAAAACATCTCACGAATATTCTTTCAGAACTTGCTCTCCTTGCTACGAGTGACACCGGCGTCCGTAATAAAGTAGTTTCAGAAAAAATTGACTGCGATGTACTCATAAGTAACGTAGTAAAAAGATGTGAGTTGGTAGCCAAGAAAAAAAATATTACGATACAAAAAAAGATTCTAGCCACTCTTATCACTGGGGATGAAAAGTATCTTGCAAAGCTTTTACTCAACCTCGTTAAAAATGCTCTTTCATATGGAAAAGATGGGGGGAAAATACTCATTAAGGTTATTGAAAATGAAGTTGAAGTTATTATGAGTGTTTCTGATAATGGTATTGGTATTGCAAAAGAAGACTTACCTAAAGTATTTAGTCGTTTTTACCGAGTTGATAAGTCTCATTTCTCAGATGAAAGACATACAGGTCTAGGTCTAGCTATTTCAAAAAGAGTAGTAGAAGCTCACGGAGGAACCATCAAAGTGACTAGCTCTGGACTTAACAAAGGAAGCACTTTTACCGTTTCGTTGCCAAAAAAATAGAGACTGTGCTACGTCTTACTAATGACACTTGTTTAAAAAACACCTTACTATAAAGAGGCTTTTTTGTTCTTTGCAAAAAACTAGCTATTACTGATGATAGATGGTATTGTTAATATATTGTTAATAATTAATGTATTATTAATATAATCTCAATATCTAAAGATAATCTACATTAAACCGACTTATACTCGGAACAATTAAAAAGTGACTACTTACTTTTCACTTCGATATACGATAAATACGTATCACCCCTCACTAGAAAAAAGAAAACTGGTCAAATAACTGCTAACGATAACACTAACTACTTTCTGAAACTTCTACAAAGAACAATTATCAATAAAAACTCTACGTATATGAAAAACAATAAGGTGATTTATGAAAGCAAACAAAGCTACCATCTTCTCTTTCTTTTAACAGGAGCGGTTTTCTATTCATTCTTTAGTCAAGTGAATGCTCAAATTATTATCAATGGACCCGAATATGCCAGAGTAAAAGACGAAGGAACTTTTCAAAGTTCAACTAGTTCCCTGAGAGATTCCTTCAGCGAAGACTTAGGTGCAGTAAACGTACCATCAGCAGACTTAACCAAAGAAGAGGACACAAGAATAATGCAAACAAGCATCTGGAATAGAAATGGAAAAGAAATTTCTAGTACAGGTATTACTACAGTAGAAAATACTACTGGAGAGAACAGTAACTACTTTGCCGGCACACGAACTTTACAAACATTTAAGCTTTGGGTCAGCCAACTCTTTACTGTACGACCTACACTGTCTAGCCTTGGGTCTATAACCTCTAGTGACATTGTTTCAGTGGTCGGTAAAAAGGATACAACCATCTCATGGAATGCAAATAAACTAGCTCTTGGCAGGGTATACTATGCGACTGAAAGTCCTCTTACTATTGGGTCTGATACCCCCTGGTTCAACGCTTCTAATTTTGGCAATTATGCAAATAGTCAAGCAATATTATATCGATTAAATCCAAACACTACCTACTATTACAAAGTAGTACTGCAGGACGCTTCCGGTAAAACAGACACTTCTCTCGAAAATTCGTTCACTACAAAGTAGAAAAACTGTGCGAAATATTTCATTAATCATTCAACAAAAATATAACTATGATAACAACACTCGGAGTATTTACTACTCACTCATCTTCAGAAAATGTAATCAATGAACTTAAAGCAAACGGCATCAGTCAAGAAAATCTTTCTTATCTCTATAAAAATGAAGAAGGGAAGCTCACCGACGGACAAGCGAATGAAAAAATGTCAGGAAGTGCGGTCACAGGAGCTGCTACTGGAGCTGTTATAGGTGGCATTGCAGCCCTCATTATTGCAAATGGTATTCTCCCTGGTTTTGGAACACTCTCTGTTGCAGGACCACTTGCAACTGCTCTCGGCATTTCTGAAGCAATAGCAGTTACCGCCGTAGGTGTTGCGGGAGGTGCTGTAGCCGGAGGACTCATCGGAGCACTTACTGAGCTTGGTGTTGATAAAACAGACGCGGCTCTTTATCAAGAATATGTGCACAAAGGTAACATTCTCGTCATTTCTCAGGGTGCAGAAAAAAGTATGAAAGATTTTTTTTCAAAACATGGCGCCATAGAAACTCGTGAATACAAGGAAGTCTAATCACGCATCAAAACTATTTATTTTTACGCAATGAACAAAATTGATGGATGATTATATCTCTATAACTAAAATGACCAGTTAAAACACCCTTTTCTATAAGAGTGTTTTAGCTTTATCCACAAGAAGGTTAAAGTACTAGCTATTTAATGCAATAGGTGATACCATTAATTTATAGTTAATATTTAATGTATATTTAATATATTATGTTACTAACTATTTTAGTGCTACCGATGATATCGACGAGAACTTACAGAGAACGGTTATCCCCTTCTTAATCAAGAAGATCTTGAACAAGCACTAAACGTGTAGCAAACAGTTAGAAACCTGTGCCGAAGAAACATCACTTTACTATTCATTCTTCATCTAAAAACATGAAAACTACATTTCAAAGAATTCGCAACACAATGCATACTTACAATAAAAAAACAGGTGCCGTCGCCCTCTCGTTTGTTATCGTTCCTACTCTTGCTTTCGTAACAGCAAGCGTAGTGAGCGCTCAATCGTTTACACCAATAACAGCACAGATGAGCCCCGGAGCTCGTGGCGCAGAAGTCACTAATCTTCAAACATTCATAGCTGCTAATCCAGCTATCTACCCAGAAGGGCTAGTTACTGGCTACTACGGTAATTTAACCAAGCGTGCTGTCATTACTTTTCAAGGACAATACGGTCTTGCTCAGGTTGGCAGAGTTGGTCCGCAAACTTTGGCAAAAATGAACGGCATCATATCCGCAGGAGGATGGAACGGGACAACACCAAACAGTGTTGGCACAAGTCCTTCATTTTACAATGTGGCACAAAGTTCAGGAAATAATTTCCTCACTTTTTCCTTCTCTACTGACAGGGAAACTATGGCACGCGTTGTGTACAATACTAGTCCAGTTATGTTCAATGAAGGAAATATCAATGGTGATGGCTTTGGAGCAATTGGAGGGTTTGCTGTCAATAGTAACAACGGTATGAGTTCTAGCCATTCAATCACTTTACCAAACCTTAACAGTAATACTAATTATTATTATACAGTTATCGCCACCGATGCATCAGGTAATATTAGTGTCTGGGGTCCTAACAATATACTTAAGACTAACTAAATTATAAATTTTATTTATTACAAGAACTATGTTAACTACTATTGCAGTTGTCTTACTCGTACTCTGGATTCTCGGTATGGTGACGAGCTATACACTTGGAGGTTTTATCAATATCCTGCTAATTATCGCTGTCATCGTATTCTTGATACGAATCATTAAAGGAGAAACACCCTTTAGATAAAAGAGAATACGCAACGTCAAAAAAGCATTTACTTCAATGAGATGACAACATAAAAACACCTATAGGTGTTTTTATGTTGTCATCTCATTGAATAACGAATGCTACTAACCTTTCAGCTTGTCTACTATTTTAGGTTAAAATATTCTCTACTTATTTTGAAACCATCATGGTTATGAAGTTACCGTAAAAATCAACCTCAACTATTTGCATAGTATAACCATCAAAAAGTATATCTTTAGTATCTTCTTCATTCGTTGAATCAAACGATAACTGTCTTTCTTCTTGTGGGAATTGTGGGGTCGAAAGCATAAGACTAAACAGACTAGGATCAGACCCATTTTCCATTATGCGTCGACCACATGAAATAAAAGTTATCTGCAAATCACCAACTATTGATGTTTCCCCATTTTTAATACTAATTGTCTGAGAGTTCATTTTTATTATTGATTATTTTTCTAAACAGTAAGTGGTGTCATTTTATCACCCTAACTAAGATTTTTATAACAATGTTACCACCATAAAACTCTCTATTTCTAATGAAGCTTTGTTCGGAGATATTTTTTCTATTACAAAATACTTTTTTGATTTGTAGGGCATCCCCAAAGTGAAAACAATAAAAAAGACTTGTCTCTTCCTTAACTTTCTTTCTAAAAGCTTCCGTATACTCCACCTATCTCATTTAATTTCACTATCTAAAAAGACTTTAACAATGTTTATTTCATTAATTCTTGCGGTCTTAAGAGTCAGATATACATAAAGAAAACTCTCACCACTATCTGGTAACTCATACCCCACTTCCACATTTCTTATAGCAAAATCATAGAGAAATTGTCTCACCTTGAATACTAGTTGTCGATTCAGTTGATCTAAGAGAACTACTGATAGCCACTGATATAGTAGTTACTTCGTCGATATTTCCAAGTTTCATCCTAGGGATTAAACTATTTAAATGACTCTACTGTTTGTCCAACCACTGTCCGGTGAAGCTACATCTCAAGGTTGACTCCGCTAAATATTATGTGCGAATAAAGAATTAAAGAGATTCACAACCTTTTAGCAATTGGTAAAATAGTTATTTCCATGGAACTTTTTACGTATTTTAGATAACATTTTTTGCCAGAGAATAGCTCTCTATTATATACTATAGGAATAGAATGAGCCTAGTAACTTATTCTTTATACTACATGAACATATACAATTTCAACATCAAAAATTCAGAAGGAAGAGATATCTCTTTTGAAAACTTTAAAGATAAAGTTTTCCTCATCGTTAATACAGCAACGAAATGTGGACTAGCTTCACAATTCGAAGAACTCGAAGTACTACATCAAAAATATAAAGAACAAGGACTTGTTGTTATAGGATTTCCTTGTGAACAATTTTTAGGACAAGAACCTGAAAGAAATGAAACAATGTTAGGTGTTTGCCAAATAAATTTTGGAGTAACATTTCCTCTTACAGAAAAAATTAATGTTAATGGTAAAGACACACACCCAATCTTTGTCTATCTCAAAAAAGAATGTGGTGGTTTTTTTGGTAACAGCATTAAATGGAATTTTACAAAATTCCTCGTCGATAAAGAAGGTAATCCGTACAAACGCTACGCGCCAATTGTGAAACCACTTGCCATAGAAGAAGATATAAAAACTCTCCTGAGTGCTTAGAGACGACTTATAACAGGGAAAACATAATTAATTACCCTCATTGATTAATACCCCTACAGGGTATACACTATGATTATGCACGGTGTACATAAAAATCAAAATACTATCCTCAATCGTCTTAGTCGCATTGAAGGCCAAGTTCGCGGTATTAAAAAGATGGTAGAGGAAGATGTATATTGTATTGACATTATCGTGCAGACAAGCGCTATCAAGCAAGCCATATCAACAATTGAAGATATCATGCTCGAAAGCCATCTTGACCATTGTTTAGCCGAAGGCTCTATTGTCAAGACAAAAATAAGCGCGCAAGCGCTTAACAAGGAAATACTAAAAATATATAAACTTAAAAGAAAATAATCTATGAAATGTCAGCACTGTTCTATGGAGGGACACTACAGAAATAAAGATAAAAGTGTTACAACTTTTTACTGTAAACATCATGCCCCTTCAGGGTCCATACTTGAAGGTAAAGTAAAAAGAGATTTCGCACCATTTGTCTTTGTTATGGGAGGCATACTACTCTTGTCTTTATTTCGTCAACTCACGAATGGTCTCGATTTCATGATGTGGATGATGGATTTTATGGGTATTTTTTTGGTAACTTTTGGTCTCTTTAAGCTAATAGATCTACAAGGTTTCAAAGAAGGTTTTGCTAACTATGATCTTATCGCAAAAAGGTTTACGGAATATGGATATCTGTTTCCTTTCATCGAAATTGGTCTTGGAGTTATCTATCTTGCAGGATATATGTACTTGTGGCAAAACATAGCTGTCTTATTTCTTTCTATACTGGGGTGCATATCTGCCTATAGTGTCATACATAAAAAAGATAAAATAGAATGTGTCTGTCTAGGGACAACTTTTACCATACCCATGACTTGGGTCACATTTACCGAGAATCTTGTTATGGGTTTAATGGTATCGTGGATGATACTCTTATAAATAAATAACTTACTATGCAAATAAACTTCAAATACACAACTATAATCCTTTCTGTTCTTTTAATTGTTACCTATACATGGCATTGGAATGATATTTTTTATCCTAACAAGGAAGAAACTAGCATGAGTGGCATGATGATGAACGGAACTATGCACAAAATGCCAAATGGGGGAATGATGAACAATGGAGATATGATGAAAAAAGATACTTCCATGTCCATGGACAGCATGATGATGGACATGCTTTCTGGTATGCGTGGCAAATCAGGAACAGAACTTGAAAAAGTTTTCTTAGAAGAAATGATAGCTCATCATCAAGGTGCTGTAGATATGGCTCTACTACTCTTGAAAGATAAAACAATCAAGCCAGAGCTTGCACAATTTGCACAAAAGATTGTTACAGCACAAACAGAAGAAATAGTCATGCAAAAAAAATGGCTTAAAGACTGGTTTGGTAGTACTCAATAAGCTACAAGACTAGTTAACTTCACTAGCCCCATAAGATACTTAAGAGCATAGCATAGAGTTCCTTCTTGTTTTTTCCCCTATTGTTAAATCTCCACTCACACTCTTTGAGATGAAAGTAAAAGTTCTTTCTACTGACTCCTCGAAACTTAGTAAGCCTGACTTTAGACCAGCTCCAGAAGCTCTCGATACCATTGATGTGGTCACCTCTCCTGCCTGAGAACTCTTTAGAGTGATTGATGCTATAGTGTTTGTATCCATCAAGTACAAGACTTGTCGTAAGCTTTCCATCCATCCGTATAAAATTGCCTCTTTGCTCATAATCCTTTTGATAATTGGCAGTATTTGATCCCTAGAAGCATTTGTAATGATATGGGTATAGACTTTACCATCTTGTTTCTTGATACCAAATATTGGAACTTTGTTCGTTACTCCACGACCTCGTTTGTCTCCTTTCCTTCTGCCTCCAAAATAACTCTCATCTAGCTTTACTTCACCATCAAGTTCTGTTATTTGTTCTTGGTATAGGGCTATTCTTTCTCGTATGAGAGTTGTGTATCTAATATTACAGTATTTCTGTTAATGTCTGTAAGTTCAGCGATTTGTGTAGAGCTAAAATCATACATGAAGAACTTCACCACATCTTTCCATTTACGTTCAGAAATTCTGGAGCGAAACAAAATACTATTTCTGCTTTTCATTACTAGTTATTTTACTCCGAAGAGAGAAATTAACTAGTCTTGTACTATAAATAATCTAAATCTTGCATGATTTTTTTTGCAATATGATATGCAAAATTTACAGGCACAGCGTTACCGATCATTTTGTAACCGTCGGCTACATCTCGATATTTGAAAATGAAGTCATCTGGAAAAGTTTGTATTCTCGCACATTCACGCACAGATAAACGACGGTATAATTCTTCTTTACCCGGAACAAAAATTCTTTCATTTTGTGATACAAATTTCATTTTTGGTGCTTGCGGGTGTAATGGAGCATGACGACCTCCTGCTTGAATTGTAAAAGAAGGCTCATCCCATGAACGTACGCGGTTTCTAGACATATACATAGTTGAAAACCCACCTATCATATACTCATGGTTTGGAATTTTTAATTCGTCACCATTTGTTTTATTTTTTTCTAAAGCAGATTTTGCTAACCTCAAATCATAAATCGCATCTTTTAAAACTGGTTTATGTTTTTGTGGCTGTGGAAATTCAAACTTCTTTTTTAAATCTTTTCTATAACCTACGATTATAACACGTAGTCTATCCTCCGGAACATCAAAATCATTTGCGTTCAAAAGTTGATATGAAATTATATACCCAGCATTTTCAAATTCTTTTAAAATTGCATTAAAAGCCTCCGCATGTTTTGGATGCAGAATACCAGACACATTTTCTGCAAGAAAAAATTTTGGTTGTTTGTCTTTTAATATACGAATATAGTCATAAAATAATTGACCTCTTTGATCATTTATTCCTCTACCTGCACCAGCTTCACTCCAGCTTTGACATGGTGGTCCGCCAACTATTCCGTCAATATCTGGAACATCTTTACTTTCGACATCAGTGATACTTCTTGTGTCTAGTTTTGTTTTTGGAAAATTTAATCTAAAAGTATCCCAAATAGTTGAATCATATTCATTTGCCCAAATAACATGAAAACCAGCTTTTTCAAAACCCTTATCAAGTCCACCTGCCCCTGAAAAAAAAGAAGCTATTTTCATACATTTAATTCTGACTAATGTTAAGGGTATTTTTAAATAATTTCTTTGGAGACTTTAAAAGATTAATATCAAATTTTAAAGAAGACTCGACCCTTGAACTTGCATTATGAATTCTAAAAGATAAAGTCCAGTCATTATCCATCGTCACTATTGCTGTCGTATCGCTATCAGTTTTAAAATCAACAGTAATAATTTCTGTTGGTAATGGAACTTTCGGAGTTTTATATTTTGGCTGAACATTCTTAAATGGCAAATTTAAAGTTCCATTTATGTTATATGCATGTATTTCAACCTTATTTTTACCTTTTATAACTTTGTAAAAGTCCCTATTCCCTGCGAGGTGGGCGACGAGATTTGACGCAACTTTAGTTGGATTTGCTTTTTGTAAATTTTTAAGTTCGTCAATAAATGCTTTTAAAATTGGAACATAAATATCTGTATGATAGTCACCAATCTCACTCCACTTTTTTGTTGCATTGCTTTCTTTTCTTATTTTTTCTAAATTATTAAAAATTGGAGTTACTTTATCAAAATAATTTTTAGAAACCTTAATACCAAACCATTTTTCACCAAAATCTATATTTGAAGAAAGTCTCGAATGTTTTACTGCATGATGATTATTTTTTGCAGATACCCCTATTTCCCATTTTTGTAAAAGACGAATAGCAAGAACATCCCGAACATCTCCAGATTTTCCTTTATCATCTGATAAAATTTCAAGTTGTAAAATATCGTCTTTACCACTATCATTTGCAAGTCTTGGCTCAATATCCATTAAAAAATTTACAGCAAAACTTGCAGAAAGAGTATACTCACTTTGTTTTAATTCTGACACACTTTCAAAACACTCTTTTGCTATCTGAAAAGATGAATTTTTAATAACCTCTACATTGGTACTATTTTTTAATTTTTCTTCGAACTGAACAAGCAAAGAGTACTCAAAAGATTTACCAGTTATCATTTGTTTTGAAGCTTTATTAAGCATAGTAGTGTAATTTTAACATAAAATACTAAAAGAGAGAGCTCTACGAGACTTAATTTTTTTAGAGTAAAAATAGAGTCGAACCAATGTAGAAAACCTTTGGTAGGTTATCGCATAATGAATGAAGTATATATTTTACTTCTAAAACTCATTTGGAATAATACTTTCATTCCTTAGACCTCACCCCTTTTGTGATAAGCTCTTCACTAAAACCTTGTGGAACAAGCCCTGTCGAAGCATATTCATACAGTGCAAGTTTAAAAATAGCATTCAGCGCAGAAGTTATCACCACAAGACAAATAAGAAGAAAGAGTGCTATTCCAATGAGGACAAAAAGTACTGGATAAAATACCGAGTCTGGAGTAAGAAGTGAGAGAAAAGGAAGGAGGAAAATAGAAAGAGCAATGAGGAATGTCGCGTAACCTGTGCCAAAGTAAACAAAGGCTGTCTCTCCCCATGTCTTCTTCATTATAAAAGCCGATTCTTCGAAAGACTCTTTGATATTTTTATTTCCAATAACGAGTAGCGGTAGACTAAAGTAAGTAAGAACAGCCCACGCAACTCCAAGAATTTTCCCTACAATCCATCCGAGTGTTCTCTGTCTTTCGATAAATGAAATAATAACACCCACAGTTGCCATGACGAGCGACCAGAGTATGAGTACGCCGAACTTACTCCACGCAACTTTTATTCCATCACCAAATGATATATCACCACCAGAAAAGCGAGCGTGAGCGATAGAAAATACTCCTGTTTGATAAAAATTTGTTATAAAAAGGCTTACAATATAATACGTAAAGAAAATACTAGAAGCGATTATATTTCCACCGTTAACATTCTCGACTTTCGTATCGAGCGACCCTCCGAGAAGTAAAAAGAAAATGGCTGAAAGGAAAACAGTAATTAGAGCAAGGTGAGTAAAGAAAGCAGCTATTGGAAAGAAAAGTATTTCTTTTTCTTGTTTAAGGATTCCGAAAGATTCTTTAATGATAAGGAAGCTTGCTTTAAAGGCACCTAGGTTTTCTTTATTTTCCATATTTTTTGATTATGGGATGAAGTGTATCATTTTTGTGGGGGAGATGACATGAGTAAACACTACTAAGCAAACAAAGAGAAACTCATGCGGAGACATTTTATGGTCGCGAGTACGCTCCTTGAAATTAGGTCGAAATGTGCTCATTTCAGACCTGATTTTTACGCTTAAAAATCAACTGCGCAAAATCTGGTCGCGAGTACGCTCGCGATTTTGCGGAGAGTGTGGGGAAGGTGGGATTTGGTCATTACTTTGGCAATTTATTTCATAACTTTGTTATTCATAAATTACTCAAAGTTTTGACCTAAGGGAAAAACTGACACCTTCTCGTGGTGCTCGGAAGAGTGGACCAGTTTTTCTTTTCAAATCGCAACGAATAACGCTTAGGCGTTATTCTCACTCTCCGCCACAGCAAAAAACAAGAACTCTGATCCTTGTTTTTTGCTGTGGCGGAGAGTGTGGGATTTGAACCCACGGGGGACTTGCGTCCCCGCCTCGTTAGCAGTGAGGTGCCTTAGACCACTCAGCCAACTCTCCATATTATTTCTTATTTTTCTTAAGAAGTTCTTTCATTCTATCATAAAAAAGCCTCTCCATCTACGGTCTGTTGCTACTTCTTTCTAGCTCTCATACAATAGGAAAAAAGTAAAAATATCGTATACTAGAGTGCATGAAGAAAAAAATATTTCTTGTTATTCTTGGGACAAGTTTTACCATTTTCTCTCCTACTCTTTTACTTGCTGGCAATGAATATAGCGCAACGAGTTTCAATCTTATTGGACCAAATGGAAGAGTCACCGCACAAATCACTTCATCTGTGGAAGGAACACCTGCTATTTTCTTTTATGATGAAAACAATAAAGTAAGGCTCAATCTTGGTATCTATCCTGGTGGTGCGCCCGGAGTCATCCTCATGGACAAAGATGGCAATGCTGCAGCGATATTACGTCTCACCGATGATGGACACACCCCAGTACTCGTTATGAAAGAAGGAGGTGTCGATAAAAAAATTATTGGTCTTGGACAATATGATGAAAAGAAAATAGAGATAAACTCTGACGGAAACACTGCCGCAAAAATAGAAACAGTTTCTGTCAGAACAACAACGGAAAAGAGACACGAATACCTTTTGTATGTGCTTGCTTTTGGACTTGGTCTTATCGGAGCTTATATTGGAGGAAGAATAGCGACGAGACCAAAAAGAATACTTGATATACTTATACAGAATAATAATGTTCGGGAAAAAGTTGCTTCTGAATTACTGGCACAAAAAGAGGAGTCTGAAAAACGAGAGGCTACATGGCGTATAGAAATCGCAAATGAAGAAAGGAAAAAAGTAGTTGAAGAGTCAATCGCAAAAGCCCAAATAGAGAGAGACTCAAGAATACTTGCCACAATAGAGGCTGCAAGAGTCGTGGCACAACAAAGAGAGCAAGTTGTTATTGCTTCAGAGAGAGCTAATGAGGCTCAAAAAATAAAAACAGTGAACACATTTCAAAAAGAGACTAAGATTGCAGACTCGTATGCTGGAAGTTTACTGCAAAAAGATACACTCTTTGGAGAAATAAAAACCTCAGAAGTAAAGGTAAGGAAAATAACACATGGCGCTTATACAATAGATACTGGTAAAGAAAAAGGAGATGAACTTTCTTAAGTCTCTCCATTATAAAAAATTGATAGCTAAGCAGTATATGAAAATGAAAGGATTTTTAGAATTCGTAAGGGAGCAAGGTGTTGTTGGTCTGGCTGTTGGTTTTATTTTAGGTGGGGCAGTTTCTGATCTAGTGAAATCACTTATTGATAACATTATCAATCCCCTTATTGGAATACTTCTCGATCAAGTTGGGGGCCTCGCAAAAGCGTCCTTTACTATTTTAGGTGCAACCATCAAATACGGAGCATTTCTAAGTACAATTATCAATTTTACTGTTATTGCTGCTGTTGTTTACTTTGGAGTTAAACAACTTAAATTAGATAGACTAGACAAGAAAAAAGAGTGAAGAACTTTATTGGTACACATACTCTAAATACTCAAAGCACGACTCCTCCAGAGTCGTGCTTTTAGTATTTAGAGTATGATTCTACGAGAAATAATTATTTATTTATCTGCATTGATGAGAGTACTTTTTCTACTGCGTCATGATCTTTTTTATAACTCTCCACCATCACGAGCCATTTACCCGAAAGAATACTTGCTACATGCCACTCCATACTTGCAGATTCTGCTTTCTGCCACTCTAGACCATCAATTTTAACAGCGTCAACAAGTGCGAAGCCAATCACTTTTGGAGCAATAATTTTTGTTAAATAGTCTTTTGATGTCTGACCCCTTTCTCTTTCATCGCTAAAAAATATTTTAGTAAATGATTTACCTTCAATGGCAGTCTTACTATATGCACCACCTTCTTCTACTGTTGTAGTAGTTTTTTCTGGAAAAATAAATGAATAACTGAGAATACTTTTCTTCCCATCATCTTCGAACACAGTACTCACAAAAGTACTACTACCTACTTCTACGACGGTAGTATTCTCTGGCATAACCGCAGTCACTTTCTTCTTAGCTGGACCACCTGTTGTTGAACTAATAAATATAAAAACTATAATAAAAACAACAAACGCAAGTACTCCAATAAGGACACTATTTTCTTTAATTTTTTCCATCATAATGAGATAAAGTATATGCTTCTTAAGACTTTTCGCAACTAGACAGAAATATTTTTTATGTTTTTGTTACTGTATGTGAGGATCGCCATTTGACAATGACGACATTTGGCATTAGCATAGGATCTAAACAACTGGTCAGGAGGACCACATGGCTATAGTTTGGCAGCCGCTACTTGTTCTTTTCCTATGGCTCCTGCTCATATGTTTCAGTAACAGGTATGCAGAAAGTGACATTGACAGGAATGAACACTACTCGCTTATCAGTCAACAGCAGAGCATAGCAGGCCGATTGACCATTATTTTGTTTTGCTTTGCCTGGTACGTGCCATTGTTCCTAACAAGAAAAGTACGCTGTCTCTGGCCTCGAGTCACCTCGGCCAAAGACATTATCTTCATTATCTTTATTCTCATCATCATTTTCACTTCAGTCAGTGGGATAATCATGATCGATGAAGAGTAGACACGATGTAGCACCCTCAAATACCCGCATTTGCGGGTAGTTTTTTTATTTCAAGAATAAGTGTGCATTAGACTGCTATTTTAAAAAGTTAGTAGTCAATTTTACAGACTATAAAACTTATACAAAAATAAGGACGAGGTCTTGCTACCTCGTCCTACCCTCTTTCCTTCTTCATTCCCCAGGCTTTTTTTTCTGCAGGTTTCTGAATGTATTTTTCCAGTAATCTCGCCCAAGCGAATCCCAAAAATTGAAGAAAAAATCGATTGGCCACAAACCTCTCATGACAATCTCCTGATCGCAGAAACTGCGACGCTTGTAGTGTAGCACTAAATCATAAAGAATATTTTGCTTCTTTAAAAACCATTCTGCATCATTCCTAAATCAGTAACTAGGACGACTCAGATGAGCTCCATATTCATGTTTGACGCTGATCATTTTAGTCATCAAAAGTAAATCCTAGATCTAGGTTATATTTCAAAGAAAAGATCTGGATCTGGGCGTCATACGTGAATATGGTCATTCAGCGTCATACGTCAATTTGGTAATTGAGATATTTTGAGTACACAATTCTGGGATGGTAACTACGGTAATGAGGGTTTTGAAAAAGGTCTATTCTACTTCTAGAAAATAAAGTAATACTATAGCGGATCACTCTTATCCTCCATTTTCTCTTTCAAGAATTTTATTTCGTCGCGAAGTATGGCTGCCGTCTCAAAATCAAGCATCTTGACTGCTTCTTTCATTTGTTTTTCTTTGAGTTTAATGAGTTTACTCGGATTTTTAGCAAAAAGTTTTTTATCGATATCGAGCTCGGCATTGACTGCTTTTTCGTGTCTACTTTGTAGCTCTTCGGTGATATCTTTAATATTTTTCTTGATAGTCGTCGGAGTGATGCCATGCTCTGTGTTATACGCTTCTTGTATAGCGCGACGACGATCAGTCTCTTTAATAGCCCTATCAAGGGAGCCAGTCATCACATCAGCATAAAGAATAACTCGCCCTTCACTATTACGAGCCGCACGTCCAATCGTCTGAATGAGAGATGTCTCAGAGCGAAGGAAACCTTCTTTGTCCGCATCGAGTATGCCAATGAGTGTTACTTCAGGTAAATCGAGCCCCTCACGAAGAAGGTTCACTCCAACTAAACAATCAAATTCACCTTTTCTAAATTGCGTCAGTATTTGTATTCTGTCCATAGTCTTAATATCTGAGTGAAGATATTCCGCCTTGATACCTTTGTCTTTTAAATAGACAGAAAGATCTTCTGCCATTTTTTTAGTGAGCGTTGTAGCTATAACCCTTCCTCCTTTTTTAATATCTTTGAGTGTTTCTTCTATAAAGTCATACACTTGACCTTTATATGAGCCACTTTCTCCTACTTTGCGTATCTGCAAAACCGGGTCAAGTAGTCCGGTTGGCCTAATAATCTGCTCTACTATTTGGTCACTATTTTCTCTCTCATAGAGACTAGGCGTTGCTGAAACATAAATAATCTCTGCGACACGATCTTCAAATTCTTCATAACGTAACGGTCTATTATCTTTAGCAGAAGGTAAACGAAAACCATAGTCTACAAGTGTCTGCTTGCGTGACTGATCACCAGCATACATAGCGTGAAGCTGAGGCAGTGTCACATGTGATTCATCGATAATAGTGAGAAAGTCAGGAGTGCCGTCCTCTTTATGCGGGAAATATTCAAGGAGAGTATCTGGTGCCATGCCAGGCATTTTACCAGAAAGATGTCTCGAATAATTTTCAACACCCTGACAAAAACCAATCTCACGTATCATGGCGAGATCATAGCGGGTACGGCGTTTGAGACGTTCAATTTCGAGTATTTTGCCATCTGCTTCAAGTTCTATTAATCTCTCTTCTAATTCTTTTTCTATGGTCAATACAGCACGTTCACGAGTCGGTGCGTCTGAAATGAAATGTTTCGCCGGAAAAATAAAATAGCTCTCTACTTTTTCTATAATACGCATTGAAACAGGGTCAGTTACAAAAAGACTATCTATTTTACCACCAGCTATTTCTATTTGAAGCATGATAGTTTCTGAAATAGGCATGACGTCAATACGATTGCCTATAGTACGAAAAGTGCCGGGAGTGAGGTCTGCGTTTGTACGCTCATAATAAATAGCAACGAACTTTTGCATGATAGTTACTTTTGAAAGCTCGTCTCCAACAGAAAGTTTTATATTTTCTCTTTCATAATCTTTTGGTGAGCCAAGACCATAAATACAAGAAACAGATGCGACGATAATAGTATCTTTTCTGGTAAGGAGTGCCTGAGTTGAAGCATGACGAAGCCTGTCTATCTCCTCATTGATCTGGGCATCTTTTTCTATATAAGTATCCGTCACCGGCATATATGCCTCTGGCTGATAATAATCATAGTAAGAAACAAAATAGTGCACTGCAGCATCAGGGAAAAAAGAACGGAATTCTTGGGCAAGTTGTGCGGCAAGAGTCTTGTTATGTGCGATGACGAGTGTTGGCTTTTGTACTTGTTGTATGACATTCGCGACAGTGAATGTCTTTCCTGTACCAGTCGCACCAAGTAACGTCTGCTTATGCAGACCGCGTCCTAGTCCCTCTACGAGACCTAGAATAGCTTTTGGCTGATCACCCGCAGGAGTAAAGCCCTTCAAATTAAAAGTATTGTTTTGCCCTGAAAAATTTCTTGACATAGTTGAGTAATGATTATAGCATGAAATGCTTCCTTCATGCACTTCAGGAGATATCTACGAAGATAAACTTTAGTAACTTTTGAATTGATAACAAACGAGTAGTTAGAATCTTAACTCTACTCTTCCTCACTCTATAGCTTATGTGTTTATTAGTAGTCTTAGTACAAAAGAATTTTATATTTTGACTATTGCCAGCATTAGTTAGGGTTTCAGTATTATTTTTGAGAACACCTCTTTTGCTCTGGATTATAGCAATATTGCCTTACTTAGTAAAATCAGATACGAGAAGTTTCTCTCTGAAATAACCTTCTCAGCACTGCCAGACTTACGGAAAGTCGTCATTTTTTACTTTTTATCTCAAATGAAGTAGAATAATTCTGTTCATTGGCTTATCTACACATGCAGAATCTGGAGTAACAACATGAACGGAGATTTCTTTAGCACAGTAGCACTACTTTTGCTTCACAGTATAGTGCTGACACTTATTACTTTTTTGGTAATAGACTTGTTCGGTAATAACTTCTCAAACACATTCCCACCAAATTTTCATATTTTAAAACTACGTACGTAGGTGGAAATTCCAGAGTCCAGCACTTA
>JAYTSG010000018.1:0-15701 GCA_043745785.1 bacterium
TAACCCTTTTGTGTCATGTAGCTATTGTAGTTGAAAACCGAAGGTTTTCAAACTTTCCTACAAGGACCTGCGGCAGAGACCGCAGGGAATCGAGTTTAACCTTATTATCTAACGAGCTGTACTAGATCTATATCAGGAGCTGCACCGTTACCAGCTTGTATATTGATAAACAAAGCATTAGCCATCTCCTTCAAAGAGCTTATCTGCTCACCATCCATTCTAAAAAGAAAATACGCTGAATCTCCTTTGAACACATTCCCACCAACATACTTAGAACATAAATTTTGCTCTTTTTTAATTTGTGCATATCTTTCGTCATAAGCACAAGTAGGATTATCTTTATTTTTAAAGCAGTATTCTTCATATTCTTTTCTAGATTTAAATTTTTGATCAGATGAATCTTTTACTGCGGTATATATTTCCTCCTTAGATACAATTACTTCATCTTTTGTTCTTACAGAATAACGAGAGGTAGAGTACGTAGATGTCTCATCTTTTTGAATCTTGCACTCACTAGGCTTACCACCTTTTTTTTTAATAAGATCACCGATAAAAGCCTCTGGTGTTATGCCTTTAAAATCTTGTGAGAATAACGTGATGAGGTCGCCACAGCCATTTTCGGGACAATCAGTAAACATATTATTTTCGAAGGAAAGATTCTCTAGAAATCCATGGATAATAAGTCCCAGCTTTTGGGAATAGTAGAGGCTGCTATCAATAACATGGCCTCCTTGAGGAAGTTCTCTTACTCTAGACTGGACTTTGTTTTGTTCTACAGGTGAAGTTGTGAGGTGCTAGTTATGGCTTTACTATTAACTGAGGCACCACCTGTTTTGTTGTATATAAGATAGTCGTTATCATTATACCTAATTGCATACAGAATAGCGGAACCAGTAATTAGACCAAACACAAAAGTTGTCACTAGAATAAAGTTTTTTTTACTAAACATTGTTTTATTATACATCAAAAACATAAAAAACTTGAATTATAGTTTCTTTTTTAAGGAATCTAGAAAAACTTCTTTTCCGAGATGCCACATTCTATTTTTATCCCTAGCATAGCCATC
Organism: bacterium; assembly: GCA_043745785.1. Classification (GTDB taxonomy): domain Bacteria; phylum Patescibacteriota; class Minisyncoccia; order Phycocordibacterales; family UBA5272; genus UBA11704. The sequence continues at coordinate 1,067 of JAYTSG010000018.1, forward strand.
TTTGAGTACGACAAAAGTAGCTCTATCTCCACGATTGCCATCTTCGTCAACAGTTGAACCACAACCGAAATAGACATTATTTTTATCTCTAGCATAAGAAACAGAATAACCCATACCATTGCTATTATTAAAGTTGCCTAAATATTCAAAAGTAGCTGCGTCAATATTAACTTGCACATCTAGGTCTATATATACATGGTTTTTATCTTTATAATAATCTGACTGTGCTTTTTCTGCACTTGCACAGACATCTATATCTGTAAAAGTTTTTAGATCTATACCTTTTACAATAGTAAAAACCGTACTAGTCCCCATACTGTTTTCTGAATAAGTATTATATTTATCTTTGAAAAGGAGCTGATTTATTCTTTCAAATGAGTCAATATCCTTAATGCCAGATACTGTGTGACCATTCTTATAGAAGTTTAAATTATCTCGGCACATACCTGTAGTCGATGAGTATCTAAACGAAAGTGGATCTGCATCTTGCATAATCTGGTTGATATAGTAAACATGATTTTTATCTTTGGCTTGCGCGCACATTGACGTGTCATGGTCTGAAATGAGTAAGAAAGTCTGAGAGTCTGCACCTAATAAAGGTTTCAAATTCATGTACAGAATACCATCACTACTTGGCTCATACTCATACGCTATCGTGTATACATTGAATTTATCTTTGTAGTACCCTTCAGTAGATATTTTTTTAAAAGAATTTACGTCCTTAATGCCCGCGATTTGCTTCATTCCGTCATAATAATGAGAATTGTCGAGAAATAAACCAGTAGAAGATGAATACCTGAAAGAGGCTGGATCTGCGCCTTGAATAACATTATGAAAGTAGTAGGCATGATTCTTGTCTTTCGCATATACTCTGTCACCATCATTCTTATCTGTAGTAGTTAAATTAAATTCTTCAAACGAATCTGGGTCAGCACCTTCCACTAATACACCAGTACTTATTACGTAAAAGTTTCCATTTTTTTGTGTGTACCATTTAAAAGTAGTAGTCGCAGGAGAAAACTGACTAGTACTTAGCTCTGAAGTACTTTTAGAATCTTTCTTAGGTACAGTCTTCGTGGTCAAAGTACTTTTAGGGGCGTTCCAATTTTGTCTAGCCGAAGTAAAATAGTAAGCAACAAAAATAATAAGCATTACAATAATTACACTAATACTTAAATACATTATTTTTTTCATCTAAATATAATAACATATACGCTCTTATCGAACTAAATGAACCAACTCGGCCTGAAGGCACCAGGTATCAGTTCTAGTTACAAAATACAAACTAAGACAAGTACATACTAATGCACTCCAGCCTGAAGGTGCGGAAGAATTCTTTAGATTAAAGAAATTTCTAAGTCTAAAAAATATTTAAGATAACACTATTTAACACAATGCCTGCACGCTAAAATCTCTGGAATATTTCGTTTTTCTATAACCTAGTGAGATTCTTAATATGTAGCTATGTCAAGAAAAGCAAAATGTAAATCAAAAACAAGCGAATCATCGCTTGTTTTTGATTTATTTTTTTATCTCTTAGAAACTACTTTGAAGCCATCTCCTTAAGAAAGGCAAGCATCGTATCTGCACCAGAGACTTCAAATGGATCAGTTTCGATATTGTCACCAAATCCATCCTCTGCAAAAACTTGTTTGATAGTAGAATCTTCAACGAGCATAGAGTATCTCCATGAACGAGAACCAAAACCAATGTTGTCTTTTTTAACAAGCATCCCTATTTTACTTGCAAACTCTCCATTTCCATCAGGAAGCATGAAGATATTTTTAGTACCAAGCTTTTGTGCCCACTGATACATAACGAACGCATCATTCACTGATGCGCAGACGATAGTGTCGACACCAAGCGCCTTAAATTCTTCAAACTTTGCATCGTAGCCTGGGGCGTGAGTTGTCGAGCAGGTTGGAGTGAATGCTCCTGGGAGTGCAAAGAAGACAACTTTCTTTCCTGCAAAAAGTTCAGTAGAAGTAAGGTCATACCATTTGAACGGATTCTCTCCACCAATGGACTCATCACGGACACGGGTTTTAAATGTTACCTCTGGAACTTTTGTTCCGATTAAATGTTCTGTCATAGTTTTATAGTTAATTATTTTTTATTAAACGTAAGTATTGTGTCTTGTCATTTCAGAAAGACTGTACTCAGGCTTATCTAGAATTCAGTATTTATTTATTCTTCTTTTTAAAAGTTTGTTTTTCGAAAACAGGATAATTTTTTGCTAAAAATTATCCTCACGCTCGGCTCGCCAGCCTGTGCGAGTTTCTCCAAACAAACTTTCAGGATTGTAAATACCTCTACGAGATTATCTTCACAATTTTAGCTATAGAAGATGACTTCCCTTTCGCATATGGATGTTCGGCTTCTTCAAAGGCACAGACAGCAAAGGTGGCGAGCACTTGAGACAAAGCTTGCCTTGCTGCAGAGAGCTGTTCAGCAATCTTGGTACAATCTTCTCCCTCTTCAATCATTTTTGAGACACCCTGAAGCTGTCCACAAGCGCGCGCGATGCGATTTTTGAGATCTTTCTTTTTTGCTTCATCTTCTATACGCATGTTCTGAGTATATACCGGTGGGGGTATGTAAGCAAGAGAGAATTAAAACAATTTTTTCTTTTATCATCTTTTATGAAAAAACGTTTCTAAAAAACTTGGTATGTAAAAAGACAGAGCCCCGCGGAGTACCGCGGGGCAAAGAACCAAGTTTAAAGCACTCACAGCGACCGAAGTATAAGTTCTAAATTATGAGAACAATAGGCGAGTAACGAAAAGACCAACTATCGTCGAGGAAATAGTAGTGCCAGTGCCACTCTTCATCAGACGATAAGAACAGACAGAGTACAGAACGTCTGTCACTTGGGTGAAGCAACACAGTTCCTAAAAAAGTCATACCAGTCGTCACCCCACGGTTTTTGCGAAGCCACTCTAGAACACTCTTCTCACGCTTTTGCTCATAGTCCTGCCAAAGAGCTTGGAAGATTTGAGCATCGAGGCGTATGCAACTAGACTCCTTGAAACGCTCGAGAACTACTTCGCCACTGACTTCAGTTTCTCCTGCTTTCAGCATCAATTCAAAAACAACCTTTGAAAAATCAACCTTGGTAAGAAGAAGTGAGCGCTGGTCTTGTTGTTCTTCACCAACAAGACCAGCGCCATCAACTGAGCCTCTCCAAATAGAAGATTTCGAAGCTACTGGTTGTAGATCTAAGGTGTAAGTCAGTTTAAGGTGCCTTGAGCGGTCGATATTTAAAATCATGAAGAACTCCTCGTGTTTTCAAATCAAGCATCGACATATGGCGAGCAGGGAAAACTTTACTTTTAACGTAACACACTTTATAGAAGAAGTCAACTATATCGTTATGGATCCCTACCTTGAAATTACTCTCACAAACATATTGAAATAATAATAAATAACAAAAAGTCGCGCGTACCGCGCGACTTTTTGTATTAAGTTAAAAACTACGGACTAACAGCTAGTATCTACTTGCACCTCCCCCTCTCTTTGAAATAAAAGTGAGAGCATTTCCAGTCTTTGAACCACGTCCTGTTCTACCAATACGGTGAATGTATGTCTCGTAATTGTTAGGAAGATCGTAGTTGATAACGTGAGAAATATCTGAAATATCTAGTCCTCGAGCTGCAACGTCTGTTGCGACGATAGCCTGTACTCGTCCTGTTGAAAGATCACTCACCGCTCGCTCTCTTTCTCTATTTCTAAGATCTCCGTGAAGAGGAATAATCTTAAAGCCACGAGATTTCATTTCGTCAGCAAGATCGTCTACATGACGCTTCATTTCTCTAAAAATGAGAGCCTTAGTCACTTCTGGTCTGTTCAAAATTTCGTGAAGTGCGTCCATTTTTTCTGCCTCACCAGAAACTCTGACTACATCCTGGGAAACTGAAGCTGCCGTATCACGCCCTTTAATAGAAATAGAAACTGGATCTTTGAGGAAGTCATGACATAGTCTTTCTATCTCTCTTGGTAGAGTTGCTGAGAAGAATAATGCTTGCTTGTCTACTGGCATAGCGCCGAGTATCTCTCTCATGTCATCGATAAATCCCATATCAAGCATTCTGTCTGCTTCGTCGAGGACAATGCTTTGGAACATAGACATTTTTATTTTACCTCGTTCGATAATGTCTTTTACTCTTCCTGGTGTACCAATAACGACATGGACTCCGAGGTCAAGCTCTTTGAGCTGACGCATGATAGGAGAGCCTCCGACACATGATACAGAGAAAAGTTTCATGCCTTTGGTAAGGTCTATAAATTGTTGCTCTATTTGTAGTGCGAGTTCACGAGTAGGTGTGAGTATCATCACTTTCTGCTCTTTATCTGAAACAAGTTTATTGATAAGTGGTATGAGGAATGCTGCAGTTTTACCACTACCTGTAGTTGCGATACCGATAACATCTTTTCCTGTAAGTACTGCAGGAATAGCCTGATCCTGAATTGGTGAAGGCTTTATAAGTCCTTTTGTGATGAGGTTCTTTGCAAGAAGTTCATGAATACCAAAGTCAGCAAAAGTATGCTTTGGTGCATAACTTTCGATACCAGCTACTGCAGGCTCTTTGTTGATGAACATATTTTCATCGATGTAATCCTTTTTGAAACCTCTCTTTTGACTAAATGATCTTGGAGCAGAACTTCTTCCGCCACCAAAGCTACCACCTCTTGGAGCGCTTCCGCTTGATGATCTTCCTCCTCTAAAACTTCCCCCGCGTGAATCACTTCTACGAGCGTCACTATTACCCCCGGTTGTAATGGTATACATAAATTGAAATAACTATTGTGCGCAGTGTCTACCACACAATAGTACTCAAGATTTACATCGAGTATCGCATGACAAACAAAACGATATTAAATAATAAACATATTATAGCAAACAATGCTTATTTTGTCAAACTACTTTACATTCTCTACAGCAACAGCACATTCATGACCATATGGGTCAAGGAGAAATGAATACTTAAAAAAGCCTTGGGCGCGTATCATTTCTTCTATCGTATGGCGCTGAGTTATATCAAATTCAAGAAAAAGAAATCCACCTTCTTTCAAATACATTCTAGCTTTTTCTAAAATTTTTTTATGAAAATAAAATCCTCCTTCTCTATCAAAGAATGCGAGGCTTGGCTCAGCCTTAAGCTCTTTCATAACTTCATCTTTCATAGAAGCAGGTACATAGGGCGGTACTGCGAAGATAACATCATATACCCCCGTTGCGCCATCGTACACACTTCCCGTTATCACCTCATATCTGTTCACTAAAAACTTATTGTTATCACAGGAAATTTCTATTTGTCTTTTTAGTTTTGGATCAAGTTCGATAAATGTAACATGGGAGGACTGTAGATTTTTAAGGACAGCAAGGCCGACACAGCCAGAACCAGAGAAAAGATCAAGCACGCGGAGATGAGGCGGACTCATAGCCTCATCTCCGCGTGCTCCCACATATTTTTTACTACCCACCAAACTGTGTATTCCCTGCTCAACCCAAAACTCAGTCTCCCTTCTTGGTATCATCGGCCTTAGCGTAAGATCTACTTTTGCCGTACAAAATTCTACATCTCCTACTATGTATTCAAAAGCTTCTCCTTCTGCCATTTTTTTGATATCACTTAAAAGAGCTTCAGTTTCTCTTCCCCCATATTTTTCTTTTCTCAAGATTTCAACCTTCTTCTCAAAGAGCATACAATTTAACTTTTTTCTTCAAGGTTTATAATGATATCAACCTTTCCGTTACTATCTCTAATAGTAGAAGTGTCTACTCTTTCTAAGGCTCTAACTAAACTAGATTTTATTTGAATTTTGCCATCATGAAATGTAGAAGGAACTTCAGCAAGAACGAGCCTAATTTTTCCTGGGTTAAAGACTCTTTTTTCAGAAGTTTGCTTATGTGGAAACAGTATTGTTTTTCGCCTAGAAACTTCTACTTTAGAATCTGACTCGCTATCAGTATAGCTATAGATCACTCTCCATACTTGCCTTTCTATACCACTTAACACTGTATTTCCAATACTAAATTGTCGTAAGATACCAATCAACTCTTGCACTGTACTTACTTTCTCTCTGACTGTTGTTACCTCTTCATTTTTCTCAGCAGTCACTCTTTGAGATTCTTCTAGAAGATGTAGCAACTCTTCTCTATAGTGTGTCTTAAAACTAGTAAAGGTAAAAAGCTGTAAAGTTAGTTTTTCTTCTGACATAGTTTTATTATAGCGTAACTATTTTATTTTTGCTCAAGCGCATTTATAAAATCCTTCATACTGTCTGTCAAAAGATCTCCTCTCAAAGAATACGGGTTACTTTGATGCGGACCCCTGTAAATAGTTCTCCCTGTTTCGTATCCAGCTTCTTTTATAATACTTTCAATATGCTCATTGCTATAACCAAAAGGTGCTGCAAAATGATTAATCGGAATGCTCAATTTTTCTTCAAGCACTTTTTTACTTTCAATAATTTCAAACCGTAAACTTTTTTCATCACTTTTCTTAAAAAATGGATGGGTTATTGTATGACTACCTATCTCCATGCCCGAATGCTTCATCTCGCGAAGCTGTTCCCACGTAAGAAAATGTTTGTAACCAATTGGTCTTGTGTAGACATAAAACATTGCAGATACGCCATATTTTTTAAGGATTGGAAAGGCGTACTTATACTGATTTTCCCAACCATCATCAAAAGTAAGCACTACTTTCTTTTTGGTGTCACTCACGTCTCTCCCTTTTTTCATCATATTGTACAAGGCTTCCATCGTAATTACTTCATAGTTGTTATTTTTTAAATACATAAGCTGCTGCTCGAAAAGTTCTGGAGTGACATCATAAGCATCTTGGAGTGCTGACTCATTTAAAATATGAGGTCTCACACTGTGATACACAAAAATAGGGACGCGTACGGTCGTTGTTGCAGTGGCATTCTCCACCTTGGCGAGTTGCTGAACTCTTTCTTCTTTAACAGAAGTCTCTTCTAACACAGAGACTTTTGGCTCTACTTTTGTTGATGTATCGTGGATGTGATAGTAATCACTCAACTTTTCACTTGACACTCTAAACAAAAAAAGACAAGAAGAAAACAGTATTATATATATGACAAGTTTCCCAAAAAAATTTTTGTTCTTTAAAAACATTATACGGAGTTTACCATGAGAGAATAAAATACTGATATCATAACAAACTTAAAATTCTCTCGTCTCTCCATCTTTTATTATTTCAAATCTGATTCTTTTTGCACTCCATATTTGCTGTAGTAGGTGATGAAATATTCCAAGTGGTACTTTCTTTGAAAAAACAATCTAAAGACTGCACAATACTGGAGGTTATAGAGCACAAATGAATGGGATTTTCTCACAAAACTCTCACTTCATTCGAAGTAGTTTTGTGAGCCCTATTCAAATCTCCTCACGGTTCGATTTACTAATCACCAATGTAAGCCGAGCAGTGACTTACATCTCTCCGATGCAGAAAATAAATAATACCCCATGTAGTAACATGGGGTATTATTTATTTTTGCGCGGCTGATGGGATTTGAACCCACGACCTCTCGCGTGACAGGCGAGTGCTCTAACCAGTTGAGCTACAGCCGCGTGTATATCATGTATATAACGACACTTTCTCTTTCAAGAATAGGGAGATTATACCACAAGAGTGGCGTGATGTGAAGCATTTTTTATACAGAAAAATATCCTTGTCCCTATGCTACACTGTGCAAACTTGTTTTTATTTTATTAAATTTACCCTTACTACTTTATTTATGGCAACCTTTTCACTTAAACGATATTTAAGCAAAGTCTACACGTATGAATTACTCAATGAACTATTCAAAAAACATAAAGTCACTGCCTTTTTTGAGATTAGTGATAGCATTCCGCGTAAAGCAGCACTCGACATCATTCTCGATACCTTTAAAGGACTCGATATCGGAAAAAGAATCGACATAGAAAAAGAACTCTCCTACGTTTCGACATTCTCCACTGCCTTCGCAGCAAGCCTTTACAAAAAACTTCTCACTAAAGAACTCTCTTCCACTTTTGAACCTGAAATAGAATGTCCAACTGACACTGACATGGTACTGTACTGTTTCCTTCGTCACCGAGATCTACTCGACCGCGTTCTTTTCCTTCATGATTTTTATACCAGCAAGAGTTATATGACGTATGAAGCTCCCAAAAAGGAGACTAATGAAGAAATGGACTTTGAAGAAAAGAGCAGCGAGCTCATTAAAGATTTTGAAAGACTTGCTAACAAAGATGACAACGCTACTGAAGCAAAAATCGCATTCGAAGTGCTCGATAACATACTCTATCTCTCTGTCTTATTTGAAGGAAGATATCAAGTAGAGCCAAAAATAAATAAAGAGAGTGGTGAATTAGACAGGACTCATAGTATTCGTAAAGTAGAGAGAGTATTCATCGCATACGTTCGTGATGAAGGACGCGTACTGATACGCGGAACTGTCGGCCGGACTGCGTTAACTCATTTCCTCGACTCTTTCCTCCGTATTATATGCGTCAGCGCTTATGAAGGAAAAAAAGAAAGTTATGATTTATCTGCATTTAAAAATCTTTCTTTTGATTTTATCTCTCACAATAAAGGAACACCACTACTTCGCTGGAAAATAAAAACCATCTCACTTTCTTTTGCAAATGGTAAAAAGAAGATACGACTCGCCCTCCCTTCAGAACAGCACAGTGTCGCCCTTACTCCTCTTTCTGAGACACTCGATGACCTCGGAATGATTTCTAAATATGATTCTTTTGCTATAGATTCATTGTCACTGGTCTTTACTTTTGCAGATAAAGAACGTGAAGGCAAGTCCATCAATGTCAGTACATCACTCTCGCCAAAAAAGAATGGACTCTGTCCACTTTTCCCAGCACATAATTATGTACGCAAACTACTAACGCTAACAGCAATCGACAAAGGGTTCGTGATGGAAGAATAGTGAGTATATACTTAGCTCGTGAAGGATATTGACTTTAAGAAAAACCAATGAAACTCCCGTAGCAGAGCTATCCTCTCGCACGCTCCGCCGTTGCACTTGTATGGTATCTTAGGTGCTACTCACAAGAGTATGTTGAGAAACTAAAGATTTCTCAACCCTTTCTCATTGTAGCCCCTCGCAGCTCTGCTACGAGGACTACAATGCGGAAGAGAAGCAATTTTACACCTAACAGCAATAACTACCGTTAACAAGGATGCCCCCAGAAACCTTTCTCAAATATTATCTATTATTAAGATATATAAAAATGTTCTGGGAATTTTGCTATGAGCGTCATTACTACGAGAATAAATGGTATTGAAAAAATGATAGGTATAAAGAAACCTAAAGTATAGCGGGCAACCACGCCTACGCTCCTCTGTCCCAACTTTTCTTTTTGGAAGCTAAGTAATGATGGTGCTATGATAACAGCATACGTATACATAGTAGGAAGTATCAGTAAGATACCCATAAGTGGTATAGTGACCACATGTACGAAAATCTTTTCAGCAAATAGTCCGAAGAAGCCTACGAGAACAAGTACTTCCTTTCTGCTATAGACAATTTTTGTTAGTAAAAAATACCAAGCAATAATAAATCCAGGTAAGGCAAAGAGATTAGTTGCCCAAAATTTAAGAAGGAAACCACCATACGATTCGAATGTCATAGCTGTTGTAAAATTAACGCAAAAAGACGCGATAGCCTCTTCGACGAGTATCATAAGGATACCGAGCGATACAAACGTTACAAAAGGTGGAAATTTGCTTTTTTGTAAGAATGCTTCTAATAAATCTCTTTTTTTCCAGATGAGCGTTCCAAAACCGAGTACCCATAATGCATAATATAGAGCCATAATAGAACCTGAGGAAGGAATGAGTATGAGATTAAGCAGTAGCATAGAAATACACAGTAAACCTATACTTTTTTTATTCATAAAAAGAGTTTATCACTCTAGTTGTAGATTGTTAATATACAATGTACAAAAAAATACTAACCACAAATATATCTCCTTACACTACTCTTTGTTATATCTAAAATAGTTCTCATATGTAACTCAATGAACTACCCTGTAGCAAGCTGACGGGGAGTATGACCCTAAAAGAGATTCAAAAGGAAAATCTTGCTCCATTGCAATAAAAAGCACATACTAGGGTTGCTTTTTATTACGGTGTCAGTGGGGAGATAAAACCTCTCTTCATCTAAGAGCGAAGAGTCTTGAATAAATAACTACATCACTTTAAGCATATCTATACCTGAAGTACAGATATAAATAATTTTTATATTAAGAGTGGCAACAAACTAGTCAATCTAAATTCTTTAAATATTTTTCAGCTATTTGTTTATTTTGTTCTTTTTTCTCCAAGTTCATTTTTTTGTATTGTGCACTGATAAAACCAAGACGACCCTCTTTTGAAAGTATTTCAAAATGTGTTGCCACAAAATACCAAAATAAAGCATCCCATATTGTGTTCCACGAATTCATATCGTCCTTCTTACCTTTTTTAAAATCTGACATTTTCAAAATGTAAGCAGACCCTGAAATATATGGCTTCGTTGTTATCAAGCCTCCATCTGCATAGAGCGCCATACTATAAACGTTAGGAACCATCACCCAGTCATAAGCATCTATGTACATTTCCATAAACCATTTGTATACTTGCGTTGGATGAAAGCCACATAAGTTCATGAAATTACCCATAATCATCAATCTTGGAATATGATGTGCGTACCCAGTCTCTAATGTTTTTAAAATAGTATTATCTACTGGCTGTATTCCAGTTGATCCTTCCCAAAAAGACTGAGGTACATTTCTTGTCGCCTTAAAATAATTTGATGAACGCTCTTGAGTTCCCAGATGTATATAAACGGCGCGCATGTATTCACGCCAACCAATAATCTGACGAATAAATCCTTCAAGTGAGGCTATGGGAGTAGAATTTTTTTTAGCAAAATCAAGTGTTTCTCGTATGACATACTCTGGAGTAAGGAGACCACTATTTAAGAGAGGAGATAAAACACTGTGAAATACAATAGTGTTTTCTTCCATCGTAGCATCTTCATATGGTCCAAATTTCTCTAATTTAGTACATAAGAAATCTTGAAGCCACTTTTTTGACTCACTGTGCGATATAGGATAAAAGAAATTTTCCGACATTCCATAATTTTGACCAAAATATTTTTGCACATAGGCTTGTGCCTCTTTGACATAAGAATTTTCTGAAGGTTTCGGTAAAGTGGGTATATCTAATCCTTTAGGAATGCTCTGCCTATTATCTTCGTCAAAACTCCACTTCCCTCCAACAGGTTTTTCACTTTCATCTATAAGTATCTTTAATCTTTTCCTTTGCCACTCGTAAAAGTTTTTCATAAAAAATCTTTTACCATTATTTTTAATTTTATTATAATAATCGTTTAACGTAGACAGATCAGTTAGAAACATGGGGGTGTCTTGTACCTCTAACTCAATATTATTTTTTTGAAGCGTATCGCAAATTTTTTTCTCAAGCCAATTATCCGTGACGTCATACATGTAAATTTTTTCTATTTTTTCACTTTGAAGAAACAATACAACACCTTCAGTCTTAGTAAGATCAAAGTGATTAATATAAAAAACTTCGAAACCTTTTTCAATCAAAATATCTTTATAACACTGCATGCTAGCACGATGAAAAATTAATTTTTGTTTATGAAAAGTATACTGAGTAAATAAGAGTGGTTCCTCAATAATAAAGACTTTCCTACCTTTCTTTAAAAGGCTATTTTCTTCAAATAATTGATGTGGGTATATAAGTACTCCTTCATTCATATTTTTTTATTTTTTCTACATCTATCTGAACAATACACAATTTGATCCCATATATTTCTGGTTTTCCATTTTTTTCTATTATTAAAAGGTCTTTTGCAGTCAATGCATACCTTTGTATCTTTGTCTCCTAAATGTGGTTTCATTTATATATTTTCTAAGCAGAAATCACTGGCATTTTACCAAAATAGTTTATATTTTCAATACTGTCTATGATGACTTTGGAGACTTTTTTTCTACTTGTTAAGAGTTCTGCGGGGCCACCCATTGTTAGAGTATATTTTTCAATATCTTTTTGACTATTACTCAATTTAAGAACACGAACAATAGTCCAGTCTAAGTCTGAGTTTTGTAAGACCTTAGCATGTTCTATTGCATCTTCGATTCTAATGGGGTCAATTATTTTGACTATACAATTTAATAGTTTGTCCATATAAGATGGAGTGTCATCAGGGAGTCTGACTCCAGTACCTGTCAGACTTAGTATCCTAAGCATACCTCTTTCTTTCATGGCACTTACAATATTAATCATGCCTTTTGCCTGCATTCTCGGATCAGAGCCTCGTACATGTCCTAGTACGCTAATCACTATATCGCTACCAGTGCAGGCTTCTAGTACCTTATCATAATCAAGTACATTTCCTTTTATGATCTTGATGTTATCCTTCACAAAAGAAAGTGAGTTCTCGTTAAAAACAAAAGCTACTATTTCAAAACCTTTATTTTTTGCATAATTTACTATCTCTTTACCTGTTCTACCATCAGCACCAAAGATACAGATTTTCATACTATTACTTATCTATATCTATTAAAATTTCATTTCGTCTCATGAAAAAAGGTGTCCACGGTGGATTATATCCTGCACTGCGAGGTGTAGTCATAACAACTATTCCATCTCGCTTTAAATAATCAAGAAGTTTTCTTTTCATTTCTGAAACTTTTTCAGCATTCGCATATCCAGAATAAGTGAGCGCTGCGCTCGTATGAGCAGGCACTACTACTAACTCTACTCTCTTATCATTTGGTGTTGGTAAAGTTGCGATAGTGTACTCCTCTGGCATAACAAATGCTACAACTCTCGTACCATTTTCAAGTATTGTCTCTGAGACAGGGGCAGTCATAGCTACAGACTCACTCTTTTGCTCAGTCACTGGTGCAGTCATGGCTATAGATTGTTTTCTTGTATTGCCTCCAAAAATATATGCAGCTAATATTCTAAAACCAGATAACATTACCTCTGGATAGCTACCAGAAAGAATCACTCGTGCCTCTACAGTAGAAACATACCCACGTATTTCATAGTCTTTCTCTTTTTTGAGTACTGTAAACTTTGGCTCTTTTACTCGAGAAGAAAAATAAGCATACGCGACCAGTACAAAGGCTAATAATACACCAACAATAAAAAGTATTTTCATAGTAGATCTCTATTAAGCCAAGTAATAGTAAACTGCAAAATAGTAGCAAAAGTCACCCAAAGAAGATAGGCTATATTAGCCTGTGCGATCCATTTAATGTGTGGGTAAACAGCAACAAGCGCCCAAATAAGAGTGGCTAATATAAAGAATATGTCTACTGATGCAAGGAGATTATTTTTGAGGCCAAATTGAAAATAAGTAAAAGAAAAATTAAAAATGAGGTTGAGAACAAATGGTAAAGCCACTATTAGAGGAATTTCTTTTTTGTACACTTTATAAAAAACAGTGCCATAGGTAAATGCAATAACAGTGTAGAGCACAGTCCAGACAGGGCCAAAGAGCCACGATGGTGGCGCCCACGATGGTTTAAGAAGTGTGCTGTACCAGTTATACGTATTTAGATTCATTTATACAGTATATCATCTAGAGACCTCCCTAGAACTTCTGCTAATATTGTAGAACTATCAGCAATTGGCTATTTTTATCTAAAATCAAATACATTCACATCAAAAAGAACAGGGTAAAAATATGAGAAACTACATCAAATTATCATAGAGATCTCAAACCCAGACATAGGTAAAAAACAATAGTGAGTAGACATAGTTCAATAACACAGACAGGCTCACCGAGTCAAAATGAAACCACACTACTTAGAGACTAAAAAGCTACTGATTTCAGTGAGATAGTAAAACTGGGCTGTTAAAAATTAAACTACTGTCATTTTTGACAATGGCATGGTACAAGAGAAAGAAGTAAAACAAACTTTTAGTGAACTAGTAGACAAAACTATTATCATAAGAACGATGATACCTTAAGGAGTTCCTTTTGGGAAAATAAGGTGGCAAAGTGAACCTGAAAAGAGTTATAAATTTCTACTTCAATCAGACAGTCTAACTGAAGTTATCTATGAGAAAATACAACTAGACTAAAATTCTTAAAGAGTATTTTTACTACGTAATTTTTTCATCTTATTAATTCACCTTTAGATTTACTAAAAGCGAGGATTTTCTACTGTGTATTTTTGTACACAATTATCTCAAAGAACGAAGAAAAAGAATCTTTTCTTTTAATAATGTAGCTCTACACCCATTTTCTTCGAGTGGATGTAACGACCCTCCTTCGTTACGGGCATACAAATGACACTCTTCAGAGATTATCGCAATCCATTGTGTTTGTATTTCTGCAAATTTACTCCTGTCGGAGATGACCACTTCGGGAAAAATGCGAGAAATATCATCATATTCTTTTTTTAATGTATCCGTAAGATACTTCACTTTATAGAATGAACACTCATTCATTCCTTGCTGATACTGAATTGTCTCGCAGTTTATTTTTTCACTTGGTGAATCAATATTTATATGATGCGTAGCGTAGAGAATTGCTTGTTTCTCAAGCGCTTCTAAAGGCGTAATCTGAGTATTTT
>JAYTSG010000019.1:0-2936 GCA_043745785.1 bacterium
TAACCCTTTTGTGTCATGTAGCTATTGTAGTTGAAAACCGAAGGTTTTCAAACTTTCCTACAAGGACCTGCGGCAGAGACCGCAGGGAATCGAGTTTAAAGAACATTGTACATGGCTAGCACATTGTCCAGTGATCAGCCTCTGTTAACCTTTTTTCCATAAAGGATGGCTTTAAGCAATGAGGAATAACTGGCGAAACACCGAGGACCTCACTGTCAATCAAGGTTCCCTATTACACTATCAAAACCTGAATACGTTGTCAATAATTTCTACAATTAGTTCTTTAAATTGAGCTAGTGCTTTTTGACCACCAGTGAAAAGTATACCGTCGCGAGAGCAACGAAAACAAGAGACTGTACAACTCCGACAAGTACCCCCATACCCATCCAAATAGCTGGTATTCCATAAGCAAAAGTACCGAGAAGGATAATGGTAAGTACTTCATGAGCAAACATATTTCCAAACAAGCGTAATGATAGTGAAAGTACTTTTGCCAGCTCTGAAATAATCTCAATGAGGCCAACAAAAAAATTAATAAGTGAAGTAAAACCAGACCCCATCCCCTTTCTAAAACCTTGCACAACTTGCTTAATTTGTATAAAGTGAGAAAAATATTTAAAGAAACCTTGACTTTTAACCCCAAGTATTTGCATCATTAATACAACAGTAAGTGCCAAGGCAAAAGTAGTATTAAAATCTGTCGTCGTTCCTCTAAAAAGTGGCACGTGATCAAGGGTGGTAAATGAACCAATAAGCGGCATCATCGGAAGGAGGTTTGAAATAATAAGAAAAACAAGTAGCGAACCAACGTACGGCACTATTTTCTTCCCGACCTCTTTGTCCCCGACTATTTGAGAAATAAAATCTAAAACATGTTCATAAAAATATTCCATTAGCCCTTGAAAACTTCCGGGGACTTTCTTTTTCTTGAGTGCTGATACGGCAATAGCAACAATGGCGACTATGGCAAACATAGTCGTCGTTGTGTTTGAGATGGTAAAGGGCCCAATGTCAATGAGTTTTACCGAAGAAATAGAAGGGATCTCTTCATAGACATGAAAAGGTGTGGAGACTTCTGTGTGCTCAGTCGTTTTTTCTCCTTTTTTTTCTGCTTGTTTGACAGTATTTTCATTTTGCATAATAAATGATGGTGAAATATTCAAGGAGTCTAGCATAAAAACGACTTACTTTCCAGAAGCTAGCTCTTTCTTCTTCTCATCGTAGATCGCTAAGCCATAAAGAAAGAGTGCTGTAAAAATAGTTACTGGTACAAGTATTTCTTTAAATAAAAGCCAATCATCAAAAGACCTAAATCTTCTAGTATACTCATTAATACAGGCTGTAATAAGAAAAAACACACACCATCCATACGTCATACTAGTCCAGCCTTTATCCGTCAAACTAAATACTTTATGCAAGGATATTTTGAGCACAGAAACACGGAGTAGTAATCCGATAGAAAAAGCGAGAAAAAGTGACACGTCATAGAGAGTGTCTCGCATCTGTACAAATTGAATATCGTGACGATGTAGAGCAGCCATACCAAAGAAAATAGTAATAAAAGAAACATAAAGAGTAATGTAGGGCAAACGTTTTTCTCTCACATAGGTAATCACCGTAGTGACGATAGCAACAAGCATAAGCATAGAGGTGGCCTTGTATAGGTTACCCTTTTGTGCAAAGTAAATGAAAGTCAATATGGGGAGAAAGTCGATAAAGAGTGATATGAAAACATGCTTAAATGTTTTGATTATATCAACGAAGATTGCGCTTAGAATTTTCATGATATACTTTTACAGTTTACTAAGTATTCACATTTATGCAACACGATACACCACATAATCAAGAAGAAAGCCATACAAAGAAAGGCAAAGAAAACCCGTATTCACAACAAACTGCTATTTTACTCGGAGCTATTTTTATTAGTGTCGCAATACTAGCACATGGATTTATCAAACCAAAGAGTACCGTGGGAAGTCTCGCGTATCTTGACTCTTTTATCGCGAAAGCTCCAGGAACTGATGCTTTTGTAGAAGGAAAGAAAGATAATAAAGTCTATTTTGTAGAATATTCTGACTCTGAATGCCCTTACTGCACTGCTTTTCATAAGACAACGAAAGAAGTGCGAGAAAAATATGCAGGTAAAATAACTTTTATTTATCGTCATTTTCCTCTCACTCAAATACACCCTGACGCACTTCCTGAAGCAATAAAAATGAATTGCGTAGGAAAATTGAAAGGAGAAAAAGGTTATTATGATTTTATGACTAAGCTTTTTGATTTTAAAGCTGAAAAACAAGTATCAAAACTCCCAGAAGAATATATTACGAGCTACCTAAAAACCGCAGGCATTGCACAGGAAAACTTTACCAAGTGTATACAAGATCCAGCAGTAACAGCAGAAGTGCAAGCCTCAATACAGGACGGAGTGCAAGCGGGAGTGAGTGGTACACCAACTTCATTTATTATTGTTAAAGATGGTGATGACTTTAAAATTCTCAAAAGACTAGAGGGTGCCTCACAGTCATCATTTGTGATTCCTCTCATTGAGAAAGCTTTGAAGTCCTAAGTTATAGTAAATACTAAGAATACTTGGTTTAGACTGCAGAGGATTAGACTGCAGAGGATTAGACAAAAAAGAAAACAGACAGCTTGATGTTGTCTGTTTTCTTTTTTAGAAATCTATTTCACCAAGAAACTTGCTCTTACTATTACAGTTACTTTCTTTTCTATCTCATTTGTATCATCAGAATGATAGTCATTAACATCTAGGTTATTTTTTGCAGTAATTTTAAAAAGATCTTGACTTGCTGTTTTAAGACCATCAACTTTTGTATTAATGCTATTGGTTAGTGCTTTAGCTACTTCTTTGGCATTCTTCATTACTTCAGCCAGAAGTGTTATTTTTAGTGACGCGAGACCATTCTAAAAATATT
>JAYTSG010000020.1:0-36690 GCA_043745785.1 bacterium
ATCATCAACATGGAGCTCATTTTGGCAGACATGCAAACTGTCGACAAAAGGCTCACCACCATCGAGCGTGACGTAAAGCGTGGAGATAAAGATGCTGTCAAATTAAAAGAGCTACTTATTTTACTTAAGGAAACTTTGGAGAGTGAAAAGCTTGCGAATTTACTTTCTTTTACAGAAGATGAAGCGAAACTTGTCAAAGAGCTACATCTGATTACCATGAAGCCATTTCTTTATGTCCTTAATAAACAAACAGGTGCCAAAAATCTCGACGAGATGAACGACTCCCGTTTTCAAAAATTACTCAACTATTTTAAAAGTAACAATTCGAAGTACGTCATCGTCGATGCAAAGATAGAAGATGAGTTAAAAGATTTCGAAGGAGAAGAAAAAGAAATGATGAGGAATGAACTCGGTGCGCATGATAACGGAGTAAACACTCTCATCACAGCTGGCTACAATCTCCTCGGACTTGAGAGTTATCTCACAACAGGAGAAATGGAGACTCGTAGCTGGACTATCAAAAAGGGGAGTAGTGCGCCGCGCGCTGCCGCTGCGATACATACTGACTTTGAGACGAAGTTTATCCGCGCTGAAGTTGTAGCTTATGACGACCTTGCTCGCGAAGGAAGTATGGCTGCTGCGAAAACTAAAGGCCTCGTCCGCACAGAAGGCAAAGAATACATTGTGCAAGATGGTGATGTGATTGAATTTAAAATTTAGTTTACTAAATCTTAAATTCAATGACCCGCAGGCTCACCGGACCTCTGTGAGGAGTCGGGTGAATTCAGTACACAAGGTTCTAGCCTTTTGTTTTTTATGAATAAAAGCCCGCCTTATGGCGGACTAAAAAGGAAGGCTCAGATCTGGATGAAAAATATCTATTGGAAATGAAAACCAAAGTTCTTTATCTGAGTCTAGGATAAGATCACTAAGTGTTTGAAGCTGATCAACTGTTGGTACTTTTCTGTTGATGCAAAGCTGGATTTCAGATCTTCTTTTTGCGTGAATTTTGATAGAGCCTTGTTCGCCACCCTCTGAGCAACTTGAATTATCAAAACTTTGCTCTTTAAAGTTTCTGTGCCCACCTAACCGCCAAACATCAATATATCTTCCATCAGTGAGTATATATCCATTGTAGTTACCGTACTCCTCTCGAAGGTGCTTAGAAAAAATCATTTTGGAGTAAGGTTGGTGTTCAATATCTTTGAACATTTGGTCCATAACTTCTCTCGTTCTCTGAAGCATTGCCATTCCTAGACGGAGACGTCTACAATATTTGCAATGTAACTTAGTGCAGCGTCTACTTACTAATCCACCATCCTTGAGAACTTCAAATGCGACACTGATCGCTCTTTCATATTGTCGTTTCTGAATTAAAAGTAAAGTTGTACCCATTTTGAGACCCTTTTAGGACTTGTCCAAATTTAGAATATCACCTAAAAGGTGTGGTCGGCAACAAGCGTATCAAATAGTTTTACATTAAATCTTTCGCTTTCTCCTTCTTTCCTATATAATCAAAAGACTATGCAAGCTCTAACCGTAACTGAAATTCGTACGAAGTTTCTTTCTTACATGAAAGAAAAGGGGCATGCCATCGTCCCTTCGGCATCACTCGTGCCTGAGAATGACCCCACAACACTTTTTACCGGCTCTGGCATGCAACCAATGCTTCCGTATCTTCTCGGTCAGCCTCATCCACTCGGGAGACGTATCGCAGACTCACAAAAATGTTTCCGTTCGCAAGATATCGAAGAGGTGGGGGACAATAGGCATACAACTTTTTTTGAAATGCTCGGCAACTGGTCATTTGGTGATTATTTTAAAGAAGAGCAAATCACGTGGATGTTTGATTTTTTTGTTAAGGAATATAATCTCGACCTAAATAACTTTTATGTCTCTTGTTTTACGGGCAACGAAACTCTCAGTGTGCCGCGCGACACTTTTTCCGCAGAGCTTTGGCAAAAACTTTTCAAAAAGCATGGTCACGACGTTGCTATTAGTGAAAGTCCTGAAACAGATGGCATCCGTACGATAAGTGGTGTCACTGATCATATTTTCTATTATGAAGAAAAGAAGAATTGGTGGTCACGCTCAGGAGCTCCCAAAAATATGCCAGAAGGCGAGCCAGGCGGACCAGATACTGAAATGTTTTATGATTTTGACCCCATAAATAAAGACGGTAAACATGCGCACGACATACACAAGAACAGTAAGTGGGGAGGTGACATCTGCCACCCCAACTGTGATTGTGGACGCTTTATGGAAATAGGTAACAACGTCTTCATGCAGTACAAAAAAACTGCACATGGTTTTGAAGAACTCCCTCAAATGAATGTAGACCACGGCTCGGGACTTGAGCGCTGGGTGGCTGCGATTAGAAATGATGCTGATATGTTTAACATAGATGTTTTCACTGACGCAAAAAATATCCTTGAGAAAATTTCAGGAACTCCCTATGTCTCTGACATTGCGGTGACGTACACAGACCTTAAGAATCCTACTTTTGCCTATAGAGTGATACTTGACCATACAAGGGCGGCTGTTTTTCTCATTAGTGATGGAATTCTTCCAGGTAATAAAGACCAGATGTATTTCGTTCGTCGCCTGATTAGACGAGCCGTGAGATACGCGCGTAATCTTGGCATACACGAAAACTTCATGGCACAAGTCGCTAGCTCATTTGTCAATTACTATGGAGCTACCTATGAAAATATACAAGAAAGGAGAGAACTCATAGTTGGCGAAATTGAAAAAGAAGAAACAAAATTCAGAAAGACACTTGAGTCTGGAATAAAAGAGTTTGAAAAAATTGCGAAGAGCACCATCTCTGGAACAGATGCATTTAACCTTTTACAGTCATACGGATTTCCAATCGAACTAACCGAAGAGCTTGCAAAAGAAAAAAATATAACAGTCGACATGGAAGAATTTTTAAGTGCAAAGAAAGCACACGCTGACTCATCTCGCACAGCGTCAGCTGGTAAATTCAAAGGAGGTCTCGGTGGGGATGGGGAGATGGAGATAAAGTACCACACAGCGACCCATATGCTTCATCAAGCCCTCCGCACGGCGCTCGGTGACTCTGTAGAACAAAAGGGGTCAAACATCACTCCTGAACGTCTTCGCTTTGATTTTTCTTTTGACCGTAAAATGACTGACGAAGAAAAGAAAAAGGTGGAAGACATCATCAACACTCGTATCAAAGAAAATCTCCCCGTTATTCGTGAGGAGGTGAGTATGGATGAAGCACGCGCTCGTGGTGCTATCGGACTCTTTGGTGACAAGTATGGCGAGATGGTTAGCATCTATCGCATTGGTGAAGGGACAAAACGCGGCGACACTAATCTCTTCTCAATGGAATTTTGTGGTGGACCACATGTAGAAAATACGAAAGTTTTAGGTACGTTTAGTATTCAAAAAGAAGAGGCGGTGTCGCAAGGAGTGAGGCGCATCAAAGCAATACTAGAATAAAAAGTATATTCATAAATACTATGTCTTTCTCTAGAGTTACTCCTTTACTACTGTGACCAGTAGTTCTTCTCACTCTTTCAATCCAATGAAGCTTCTTTGTCTGAAGGAATGAGGTATCAATCTTAGTTACAAGATACGAACTACTATAAATAGATACTCCTATACACTTCGACCTAGAGGTGCAGAAGCATTCTTTAGAGTAAACAATAAAAAGATAGCTCTCTACTATATAGAGACACACTAATCTATAATCAACCACCCAGCAGCAGAGACTGCAGGGTTGTTTATTTCAAAAACTATCTTGTGACTATTTTTATTTCGAAGATTTTTTCTTGTCTGACATTTTTTCCACAGCTAAAAATAAAAAGAGGAGTATACTTCTTTTATGGCATCTACTTTACTCCTTGATATTTCTGAACAAACCTACACTCTCACGTATAAAGATGGTGAGGAAACAGTTCTCGAAAAAAAAATGAAATACGGTCTTCATAAACTTGAAGAATATAAACTTCGTGAAAGGTCTAGTTTTCTCCTTCTCGATCCATTGCTTCATATACTGGAGAAAATTTCTCTTTATGAAAGAATCCCCACCACCATTTATGTCATAACCGAAAAACATAGTGCCTGGATAGGTCACATACTGAAAGAATATCCTTATACACAATTTTATACTACTGGGAGGCTAATGAGTGTTATACTTTTACGAGCGCACCGTACACAACATGCAGGACATACGCAAAAAACATTCAAATTCAAGATATAGTCCTCAGATTACTAAGGATGTACGTACAGAAGTTGACAATACTATTAGTCATATAGGACTTTCTGGTACCGAACAAAGACGCCCTCGTTTCGTCGAGAGTGAGGATATTACTTTATATCGAGAGCGCGTACGTGAAAGACTTTATGATGAAGAAGCACAAGGAGAGAGACTTCCCCCCGGTCAAAAAAGTAACCTACGCAAAGTTAAAAGTATTTTCTCCTATGCTTTCTTTTTTGGTATTATTTTTCTTCTCTATTATCTACTTACCTATGTCTTTGATAGTGCGACAGTGACTATCACTCCAAATTATAAAGACGTCACCATGCCGTCAGCCTTGCTTACTTTAGGGGAAAAAGGAGCTATTCCCTATGAACTCGCAACAACAGAAGCAGTCAAAACAAAGTCAATGCCAAAGACGACTACAACAACAGTAGATAAAAAAGCGAGTGGTGAAATAACTATCTACAACAATTATTCCACAGCACCACAGAGACTTGTTAAGTTTACCCGTTTTGAAACTCCGAATAAAAAAATTTATAAAATAGCAGATTCAGTTACTATACCAGGAAAAAGTAGTAGTACTCCCGGACAAATCAATGCGAAAGTAGTAGCTGAAAGTGAAGGGGCAGATTATAATGTCGACACAGTAAACTTCACTCTGCCTGCCTTTAAAGGTAAACCGCAATTTACTCAAATCTACGCCAAAACGTTTTCAGTAATCATCGGAGGTTCGAGTGGCTCAAAAGCTATTGTCGCTATCACCGATCTTAATGCAACTAAAGACGAACTTTCTCAGAACTTACGAGAAAATATAAAAAAAGATTTTTCCGCAAGAACCTACGACAAACATGTACCACTTTTTGATAGCGTAACTGTGTCTATCACTGATAATACAGAAGCAGTACTCCGCGGCGATACAGATACGTACTCAGCTAAAGCAATGGGAGCTATGGCAGTAGTCGAAGAAAACTTACTCTCAAAATTTGCTTTAGCTTCAGTAGGTGACGTTGACAAGAATATTAAATACCGTTTTTATCCAAGCAACAACCTCAGCTTTGTGTTGAGTAAAGACACACCACTCTTTGGAAGCTCTACGTTGTCATTTATAGCTAGTGGTAATGCGAGAGTCGTTTGGTTCACTGACTATGTTACTATGCGCGACAAACTTGTTTCTAAGAGCAGGAAAGACTTTACGGGTATGATAGCAAGTGACAAAACTATCTCTTCTGCCTCTGTTTCTATCTTCCCACCATGGAAGTCTGGCTTCCCAGAAAGGAAAGAATCCATTACTGTGAAAGAGAAACTAGCGGATTATAAAAAATAGATTGACCTTAGTGTTAATTTTTGTTACTATAACAGGACATTTCTAATTATGAACGACGAAGAAGACATAGAAGGTGAAAGTATCGAAGGTAGAGTAATTGAAGCTCTCCCTAGTACACACTTTAGAATAAAGACAAAGACTGGCCAAGTAATACTAGCCTTTCTCGGAGGGAGAATGAGAGTGCATAAAATAAAAGTACTCGTCGGTGACAAGGTCACAGTATACGTTGACCCAAGTGGAGGGAAGGGGAGAATCATCAAACGTCTCTAATACAAAAGAGCGTTTGCAATTAGTAAAATTTGTAGTATAATCTTTAAATTGTCTTAGCATGAAAGTACGATCATCAGTAAAAGCAATATGTACTAAGTGCCAACTCGTTAAACGTGGTGG
This sequence comes from bacterium, assembly GCA_043745785.1. Lineage (GTDB taxonomy): Bacteria > Patescibacteriota > Minisyncoccia > Phycocordibacterales > UBA5272 > UBA11704. Next base: position 5,949 of record JAYTSG010000020.1, read on the forward strand.
TGTTCTTAGAGTTATTTGTGATAATCCAAAGCACAAGCAAGCACAAGGCTAATTTATTTTAACGTATGCGTATATCAGGTATCACCATTCCAGATAGTAAGAGACTAGAAATCGCTTTGACCGAGGTATTTGGTGTCGGAAGACCACGAGCAAAAGAGATTCTACACAATCTCAATATTGAAGTAGGAAGAAAAGCACCAAGTTTAACACCAGAAGAAGAGAATGCTATCCGTAAGGAAATTGAAGCTTTCAAAACAGAAGGAGATCTCAAACGAGAAGTCGCTCAAAATATTAAAAGACTCAAAGATATTAAAGCCTACCGAGGAGTGAGACATCAGCGTCACCTCCCCGCACGCGGACAGAGGACAAAAACCAACAGCCGTACAGTGAGAGGTAACGTTCGAAAGACAATGGGAAGTGGTCGTAGGAAGACTGAGAAGACATAAAAATAACTTAGAGTAACGAAATATCATTATGGGAAAGAAAAGAATAGTAAAAAAGAATAGCTCAGGAGTCGACTCAGCTCTCAAGGCTCGCTCACTTGCAAAGCTCATGAAGAGAAAAGTGCTCGAAGGGACACTGTATGTAGAATCTGGTTACAATAACACCAGATTATCTCTCTGTGACAAGTCGGGTAATGTGCTCGCATGGTCATCATCAGGAGCACTCGGTTTTAAAGGTGCAAAAAAAGGTACACCCTTTGCTGCTTCAAAAATAGGAGAACTCATTGGTGAAAAAGCAACACAAGCCGGAATCAAAACTGTTAATGTTATCGTCAAAGGTGTTGGTTCAGGGCGTGAATCAGCGATACGATCATTCTCAGCATTTAACATTGATGTGAGTGCTATCGAAGATAGAACACCAGTTCCGTTTAATGGTCCTAGAGCTAAGAAGCCTCGTCGAATATAATTTAGTATTATCACATGTCAAGAATCAACTGTAAAACCTGTAGAAGACTAGGAGCAAGCATTTGCGGAAGAGTAAAATGTGCTTATATCAAGCGTCCATATGCTCCGGGAAAGCTTGACAGCGAACGTAAGCATCGCTCACAAGTGTCAGAATATGGAGAACAAATGAGAGCAAAGCAAAAACTCAGAATCTCCTACGGACTTAGAGAAAAGCAATTCTCTCTCTACACTGCATCTGCTATGTCAGCGAATGAAACAGCTTCAGAGAAAGTTGCACCCGAGCTTAGGCTTTTTAGAATACTCGAATCTCGTGTTGACAACGTCGTCTTTAGATCTGGACTCGCTGCAACAAGATCCCTCGCCCGCCAACTCGTCTCCCATGGACACCTTATGGTTAACGATAGAAAGATAACTATACCGTCAAGACTACTAAAAATCGGAGATGTCATTTCTGTTCGAGAGGGTAGTAAAAATATCAAACCGTTTGAAAACATCGCTGTTACTATGGAAGCTCAGTCTTCACACACATGGATTTCAGTAGATGTTAAAGCAGCTACAGCAAAAGTAACTTCACAAGTTCGTGAAGTAGAGCCAATTTACGATATTGGAAAAGTGCTCGAATTCTACAGCAGATAAGTCTTTATCCGACAACAAATCTTGTCAGAGTCTACATTTTGTGCTACACTCTTCAAGTTATATAACTTCTTTAAAAAAGTAAACGCAACCTATGTCAACACACAACATCATCTTGCCTTCTAAACCACGCATTGTAAAAGAAGATGCACTTCACGGAGTATACGAAATCGACGGTCTTTACCCTGGTTATGGACACACCCTTGGTAATTCACTACGCCGTATCATTCTTTCATCAATTCCTGGCGCTGCTATTACCTCACTTTCTATCGACGGTGTGAAGCACGAATTCTCAACTATATCTGGTGTCAAAGAAGATGTTATCTCAATCATCCTTAATCTCAAGAAAGTTCGCTTCACACTTCACGGTGATGAAGGGCAAGTAGCTACCTTACGCATTAAGGGGACAAAGAGTGTTACCGCAAAAGACATCGAAGTTCCTTCTCAGTTAGAAGTCATGAACAAAGACCAGTACATCTGTGAAATTACAGATAAGAGTGTTGATCTAGCTATTGAGCTTCGTGTTGAGAAAGGTCTCGGCTATGTCTCTAGAGAAATTCTTCAAAAAGAAAAAGCTGACATCGGATCAATAGTTCTTGATGCATCTTTTACTCCTGTTAGAAGAGCAAGTTATGAAGTAGAGAATATGCGTGTTGGTGATCGTACAGATCACAACAGACTTAGACTTTCTATCGAGACTGATGGTACTATTTCTCCTCGTGAAGCACTTGAATACTCAATACACGCTATGATCACTCAGCTTCAATCAATTGTTGGCTTCCGTGAACTTTCTGTCGAAAAAGAAGAAAGTTCTGTGACAGTTGTTCCAGAAGAACTTATTTCAAATGACTCTACTGATCCAACTAAAACAAAAATTGAAGAACTCAATCTTTCAACAAGAACAGAAAATGCACTGGTTGTAGCAGGTGTTCGTTCAGTTGGTGGTCTTGTCCGTAAGAGCGAAGAAGATCTTCTCTCTCTTGATGGTCTTGGGGAGAAAGCAGTTACAGAAATCAAGAAGGCACTTCAAAATATCAGCCTTTCCTTAAAAGCATAATCGTGTTATACTAGTATCCCTATGAAGCATCATAAGTCATTCAGAAAATTCGGTCGCGAAAAGAACCAAAGAGTAGCCTTCATCAGAGGTCTTGTGGTCAACCTTATCCGCCACGGTAGAATCGAAACAACAGAAGCAAGAGCGAAAGAAATCCGTCCTCATGTAGAGCGTCTCATTACACTTGCAAAAGATGATACTTTAGCTCGCCGAAGACTAGTCGCTTCAAGAATAATGAATCAAGAGAATGAAACAAAGATGCTTTTCTCACAGTATGCTCCAAAGTACCAAACAGTACCCGGTGGCTACACACGTATTATCAAGCTTCCACATCGTATCGCTGATGGTGCATCAAAAGCTATTATTGAATTTGTATAAAAATATGAAACATACTATTGATGCAACAGGTAAATCATTGGGTCGGCTTGCAAGTGAAGTTGCAGCACTTCTCAATGCTAAAAATAGCGTCTTCTTTGTTAAGAACGCGGTTATTAAAACAGAAGTTGAAGTAACCAACGCAGCTAAAGTTAAAGTTACCGGTAAGAAAATGAAAGAGTCAGTGCATAAAAGTTTTTCTGGCTATCCAGGTGGGCTCAAGGAAATGCCCCTTGCTTTTGTTGTTGCTAAAAAAGGCTTTAGTGCGCTCATTACTCACGCAGTAAAGGGTATGCTTCCTAAGAACAAACTTCAAGATATTAGAATGAAGAACCTTACCGTTAAGGAATAATTTAATCATTTACAAAGTATGACAGAAACAAAACAGAGATACATAGAGGGAATAGGACGCAGAAAGACTGCTGTAGCACGTGTTCGCATTACTCCAAATGCAAAGGACACCTTCATCATCAATGACAAAGAAGTAGATGTATACTTTGTAACTCAGGAACTACAAAACATAGTCCGCTCAGCGCTTGTTGTTGGATCTGCAGGTGAAAAGTACACAGTATCAGTACATGTGAATGGTGGTGGCATTCATGCTCAAGCAGAGGCAGTAAGACATGGCCTCTCTCGAACCCTCGTAGAGCGTGATGCGAACGTTCGTGAAGCTCTCAAGAAGCTTGGCTACCTTAAACGTGACTCTCGACAGGTTGAAAGAAAGAAATTTGGACTCAAGAAAGCTCGTAAAGCTCCTACTTGGAGCAAGAGATAATAAAAGCCCCTTAAGGGGCTTTTATTATCTCTCATAACGTCTGAGTGAGATGTTATCAACTTAGAGAAAGTTGATAACATGATCTAAACATTAAGAGAAAAAACTAACTCTGTTGATAGTTTTCTTATTAATTATTTTGATAATTCTCTTTTATCTTATACTTGTGACACATCTAAATAATCACCACCCAGTCTAAAATTTTATTTTATTCCATGAAAACACTACGTAGCATAAGCCAGAGAGATGTAGCGAGTTCTTGTATTGTATCGGACCCCCTGTGGAGTGAGTCTAGGGAGATTCATTCTTGGTAGAGAAACTACTCAACTATTCAGAGCAAAAATGCTTAAATGAAGCTTTAATTTTTTCTTTCTAGAAAGTTGACTTACCAGAACTCTTTAAACTATGTGCCAATTATGAGAACTCTCTCGAAGAGTTGCTTCTTAAAGAAAAAGGCTTAATAAGGACTATTGAAAACCGAGGGTTTTCAAACTTTCCTACAAGAACTTGAGGTAGAGACCGTAGGGAATCGAGTTTAAGTTTTTGTAGAATAGGTGAGAGAAAATCGCTTGATCTTCTTTCCCGAAACAAGTTCTATTGGGTTAAAGATATAGAAATGATGTCAAGAAAAAATGAGTACTACTCTTTAGTGTAGCAGAAGATACTAACGATGAACATTATTTGCTTGTAGAGAACAGAGTAAGTAAACTATTATACCTAGAAAGAGGTATACCCTTTTAGATTATGGGATAAGATTTCTTATTTTAGACTACTATTTTTTAGATAAAAAAATGAAAGAAGATCCAAAAGAGGAGTCAGTAGTAATTTTTTGAAGAAAATCACTACGAAAAAGGCATCGCAAAATACTTCACGAGGTTAATTTAATACTTTTTTTAATAAACTAAAGCCAAGTAATTCTATAATCTAGACGTAAACAACAAATAAAGTACCTTATGAGGGTCAGGAAGATTGTGCGTGACTCTTCTCCGAGCTTCAAGTCCGAAGAATGAATAAACATCTAATTTTTATTAAAGAATGGTATAGTAATAAGATGGAACAGCTCATCAAATCAGACATTTTCTTTTTTATCTCATCAGTTGGATTTATAATTCTCACTATTCTCAGTAGTGTCCTTTTAATGTATTTGATAGCACTAACTCGTAAACTACTTACAATATCAAAGCATGTTGAAATTAAAGTAAATGAGCTAGGAAAAGTCGCAACAGATATTTCTGTTAAGGCTCTAGGCATAGCAGAAGAAGCTGGTGAGGCTGTCACTGATCTAAAAGATTTTATCTCGCACGGTGGTGTGATAAACTGGATTCTGTATCTAATAGGAACAAAATCTAAAAAGAATCGGAGAGAATCAGAAAAGAAAGATGTTTTTACTAAAGACAACTAAATAAAAAATACAATATATTGTATGACAACACAGAAAAAAGTACAAAATCTTAGCGCTATAGCAGGAATAGCAGCAGGAGTAGCAGCGATCAGTGCGGCTGGCTATTTCCTTTTTGGGCCAAGCGGAAAGAATAATCGTAAAGCAATCAAAGGCTGGACACTTAAAATGAAAGGAGAAGTCCTTGAAAAAATTGAAAAATTGAAGGAAATTACTCCCGAGATATACGAGAACATTATTGATGAAGTCTCTTTGAAATATGCTAAGGCAAAACATATAAATCCAGAAGATCTTGTCATGATGACTTCAGATCTTAAAAAATACTGGAAAGTAATTTCTCGTGACAGTAAGGCGGTACAAAGTGGGGTCAAGAAGAAAGTCGCCAGCACCAAAAAAGCTGTGAAAAAAACCGTAAGAAAAGTAGCGAAGGAGATTGGAAAAGAAGCCACAAAAATTGCAGAGGAAACCAAGTAGACAAATAAGGGGACGAGGTTCAACTTTAGTCAAAGCGTTACTTCACAAAATAAAATCTGCACACTATGCAGATTTTATTTTTGAAAGATGATGAACTGTGATAGTATGCATTCAGTTACTAATCATGGTAGCTACTAACTGGAGAACTTGCCTTATGCGCAAATCTGACGTCAGCTGAGACTTCGGCCGTATTGGGGATTAGTCTCTCCCACAGCCCGCGACCTTGGAGGACTCGCGGGCTAAACTTTTATAGAACTTACGAACTTAGCGATCTTCTTTGTCAAAATTATTTATTTTTCAATCAATGTACTTCTGGTACATTTCATTCAAAATAAAAGATTTTTTCGCGAATCTCATCTAATTGCGTAAGTCCTATTTTAGAGCCACTGTTTGACTTTTTTGTTTCAATACTTTATAAATAGTATATGACCTGAGGACAGGTCTATTTATGGCTCAACACAAAAACATGAAAGAAGAAGACATAAAAAATGAAGAAGAAATTACCGAGAAAACAGACGCGATAGAAACAAATGACGATGTCACTTTTGAAGAATTAAATGAAGATGGAGAGATAGATAGTAAAATGACTATCAAAAAACTTCGAGAAAAAATCAAGAAATTAGAAGGGGAGAAAAAAGAATACTTAGGTGGCTGGCAAAGAGCTCAAGCTGACTATGTTAATCTTAAAAGAGAGAGTGAAGAAAAAAGAAAAGCAGATATACGTTTCGCTACGAAAAACCTCATACGTGAACTTTTACCAACTCTCGACGCGTATGACATGGCGAAATCAAACAAAGAAGCTTGGGAGAAAGTAGATCAAAACTGGCGTGTCGGTATCGAGTATATTTTCGGACAACTCATTTCAGTACTTGCAAATGAAGGAGCTCTACAGTATGGCAGAGAAAATGATACGTTTGATCCAGAACTTCACGAATCTATCGAAATGGTTTTAGATGAAGATAAAGATAAAAATGGGAAAATAGCTCTCGTACTTCAAAGTGGATATAAAATGGGTGACTCTATACTGAGAGTTGCGCGAGTGAAAGTATTTCAGACAGAATAATTTATAAAGACTTTAATTATAGTAAACTTTATGGCAAAAATAATTGGAATTGACTTAGGGACGACAAACTCAGCAGTCGCAATCATTGAAGGAGGGCAGCCTAAGATCATCGAAAATATCGAAGGTAATCGTACCACTCCATCAGTTGTGTCAGTCAACAAAAATGGAGAAAGAACAGTTGGACAGATTGCAAAAAGACAAGCAGTGACGAATGCAAAAGATACTGTCTATGGAGTAAAACGCTTCATGGGGCATCTTTTTACTGACAAAGAAGTACAAGCAGACATACCCCATGTAGCGTACTCAATCAAAAAGGGTGTAAACGATGGAACGCTCATTACTCTTGGAGGTAAAGACTACCGACCAGAAGAAATCTCTGCAATGATACTTCAAAAGATAAAGAGTGATGTTGAAGCAAAGCTTGGTGAGACTATTACAGAGGCTGTTATCACCGTCCCTGCCTATTTTAACGACGTACAGAAGCAGGCAACTATCGATGCTGGTAAAATAGCCGGCTTAAATGTCAGACGTATCATTCCAGAACCTACCGCGGCAGCTCTTGCTTACGGGTACAATTCAGGTAAAAATGAAAAGCTGGCAGTGTACGACTTCGGAGGAGGAACATTTGATATTTCTATCATCGAAGTGGGTGATGGTGTCGTTGAAGTAAAGTCGGTAGACGGTGACTCACACCTAGGAGGACGTGACATAGACCAGAAATTTGTGAAGTTTATCGCTGATGAATTTAAAAAGAGTTCTGGAATCGACGTTACCAAAGATGCTCTTGCACTACAACGTCTCGACGAAGCAGCAGAAAAAGCAAAGCATGAACTCTCAACGTCACTTGAGACTGAAATCAACCTTCCGTTTATCACCTCCGGAGTAGACGGGCCACAACATCTCGTTGTGAAAGTGAGTCGCGCACAACTCGAAAATATCGCTCGAGAATTTGTGGAAAGATCAATCGAAATCGCTAAAAGAGCTCTCGCAGCATCGCCATTTAAAAAAGAAGACATCGATGAGATTATCATGGTCGGAGGTCAGACTCGTATGCCGATGATAGTTGAAGCAGTAAAAGAACTCTTTGGTAAAGAACCAAACAGATCTATTAATCCAGACGAAGTAGTAGCGCTCGGTGCCGCTGTACAAGCTGGTGTACTCCAAGGAGATATCGGTAAAGATATTCTTCTCCTTGATGTAATACCGCTTTCTCTTTCTATTGAAACTATGGGAAATGTTGCGACAAAACTTGTAGAAAGAAATACGACTATCCCAACACAAAAGTCACAAACTTTCTCAACAGCAGCTGACAATCAAACTTCAGTTGAAATACACATCGTACAGGGTGAACGTCCTATGGCACCAGACAATAAATCTCTCGGCAGATTCATTCTCGACGGTATTCCACCAAGCCCACGAGGCATGCCACAAGTTGAAGTGATTTTCGATGTAGATGCAAACGGTATCTTAAATGTGACAGCAAAAGATAAAACATCTGGCAAGACTCAGTCAATTCGCATTGAAGCATCTTCAGGACTCTCTGACGAAGATATTAAACGTATGCAACAAGATGCTGAAACTCATGCAGATGAAGATAAAAAAAAGCAAGAGTTTGCAGAAGCAAAAAATCTTTCTGAACAACTATTACATACTGCTGAAAAAGCTTTGAAAGATGCTGAAGGCAAAATAAGTGATGATATAAAAGGAGGAGTGCAGACAAAGATAGATGAACTTAGAAAAGCAAAAGAATCTACAGACCTTGAAGCCGTGAAGAAAGCAAGTGAAGAACTTTCAAATGAAATGATGAAAATAGGAGAAGCAATGAAAACAGCCAACGAACAGCAAAAAGAAGAACCCGTGACAACACCTGAATCACAACCTGAAAGTACTGAAGAAAAACAATAATTTCTAAAGTTAGAGATGAAAGACCCTGCATTGCAGGGTCTTTCATTTTGATGAGTCAAAAATAATAATCATCAGTTTTCATTCTTTAGACGACAAATTTTTGTAATAGCGTTCTCAGTCTATTTTTTTGTGAAGTGTTTGGTTTTATACGAAAGAACAATTTCTAACCTAAACAACCATAAATATTTTACCTTGTTGTCTTTTATTCTCGTAACAAGCATCATTTTATTCTGGCCAAAGACTAACATCAAATTACTCTTTTTTAATTGATTACTCGCATAGAGTATTTTTTTTATAAAAAGTATATCAATACAAATATTGTAATTGATTGCTGAACTCTCTGTATAAAAACTTTCCTCATTTACGTATTTATGGTATAAAGAGAGTATATGTCAAAAGACTACTATGAAAGTTTAGGTATCACTAAAACTGCGACAAAAGATGAGATTAAAAAAGCTTTTTACAAGCTTGCTGCTAAATATCACCCTGATAAAAAAGGTGGTGATGAAAAAAAGTTTAAAGAAGTGAATGAAGCGTACCAAACTCTTTCTGACGAGAAAAAGAGGCGCGAGTATGATACCTACGGCCAAACATTTAATGGTGCAGGAGCTGGAGGACAATCAGGGGGAGGCTTTGGAGGATTCAATGCTTCTGACTTTGGAGGTGCTGAGTTCGACATGAGTGACCTTGGTGATATTTTTGGAGATGTCTTTGGTGGAGCATTTGGAGGTTTTGGTGGGGGGCAGAGAACAAGGAGAGGTAGAGACATTTCACTCGAAATCACTTTACCTTTTGAAGAAGCTGTCTTTGGTACCGAGCGTAATATTTTACTTTCTAAAGTAGGTACTTGTAAAACATGTACTGGCTCTGGTGCTGCAGTCGGAAGCAAAACAAAAACTTGCACTACTTGTAACGGTCAAGGGAAAATACACGATACAAAAAAGACATTCATGGGCATGATACAGACAGTTAAAAACTGTGATACTTGCCAAGGTAAGGGTAAAATCCCTGAAGAGAAATGTCACGACTGTCGTGGTGCTGGTATTCATAACATGAAGGAAGATGTACAAGTACACATCCCAGCTGGCATCTCAAACGGCGAGATGATTCGCATGTCACAAATGGGTGAAGCCGTAGCTGGAGGCACCTCTGGAGACCTTTACATTAAAATAAATGTCGGAAGTCATAAGCTCTGGAAAAGAGAAGGGCACGATCTCGTCATGACACATCATATCAAACTAACTGACGCAATTCTTGGAGGAAAACAAACAGTACAGGCACTAGACGGTGCACTTAATATCGATATTCCAGCTGGTGTGTCACCTCATGAAATAATTCGTGTCAAAGGGCGCGGTGTGCCGCACGTTCACGACAAGGGTCGTCGTGGGGACATACTCGTAAAGCTTGATCTCCAAATGCCAAAGAAACTCTCAAAAAATGCTATGAAGCTCGTGGAAGATTTAAAAGAGGAAGGGCTATAGTAAAGTTATAGCGTTAAATGTTCTACGTTAGAAATTTAAACCCTCGTTATTAGTTATTCGTAATCAGTTTTACATTAAAATCTCGTTAGTAACTAATCCAAAGCGCGCTGTAGGCGCACTTTGGATTAGTTCTAGCATAGAAAAAATTACCTACATAAAGTGCGAAATCTTGCGTTAATTTTGCTATACTTATTTTATGGAAAATCTTAAACATATTTTTGACACATGGGACTTTGGTTCTGATAAAAAACTTGCGGATAGTTTGAAGAAATTGGTAATCGAGGGCAAGAAAATGGCAACGACTGGGCTTTATCGAGAAGGAAAAATATTACCGAAGATTGGTGATTTTGGAGCAATAAAGGATTATGATGGAAAAGTCTTTTGTACCATTGAGTACACGAGCGTGCAAATAGTGCCTTTTACTCAAGTGACTTTTGATTTCGCTCAAAAAGAAGGTGAGGGTGATAAAAATTTAGAATCTTGGAGAGAGTCGCATCGCGACTTTTTTAAAAGAGAATATGGTAGCTTTAATGATGACCAAAAAGTAGTCTGTATTTTATTTAAAGTTTCAAATCTTACATAGAATTAGAAACTAGCTTTTCTTTCATGATATAATTGAAATATATGTACATATTACTTATCCCCATAGTTTTCTTTATTATCATAGGGCTCCGTGTTGTTAATCAGTATGAAAAAACAGTTATTTTAACTCTTGGAAAGTTTACGAGTATGCGTAGTCCAGGACTCACGTGGATTTTCCCTGGCGTACAAAAAATGATAAAGGTAGATATGCGTATTGCTACGGTCGATATTCCAGAGCAGGAAGTTATCACCAAAGATAACGTACCTCTTCGAATCAATGCTGTTGTCTATTATCAAATAGAAGATGCGGAAAAAGCAATACTCAACATCCAAAACTATCCTGTTGCTGTTGCGGATTTTTCGCAGGTAGCACTTTGTGATGTCGTGGGTGGATTTGAACTTGACCATGTTCTTTCAGAGCGAGAAACTATTGCAGATAAGATAAAAGAGATTGTTGATAAAACAACAGAAGAGTGGGGTATTAACATCACTGCAATCAAGCTTCAAGACATCGAGCTACCCGAAGACATGAAGCGCATCATGGCAAAGCAAGCTGAGAGTGAGCGTGAAAGAAGAGCTATTATCATCCGTGCAGAAGGAGAACTCCAAGCTTCTATCAAACTAGCCGAGGCTGCAAAAATCCTTTCAGACACAGATGGAGGCCTCGCTATGCGTACACTACAAACAATAGAAAAGGGAAGCAACAATACCATCTGGGCTATTCCTACGGAAATCCTTCAAGGTTTCGCAAATATTGGAAAGAAATAATTATGTCAAAAAAAGTTTTGGTATCAGGAATACAAGCTAGCGGAAAGCTTCACATTGGAAATTACTTCGGCGCGATGAAGCAAAATATAGAGCTCGGCAACTCTGATGAGTATGAGAGCTATATTTTTATTGCTGACTACCACGCCCTCACTACAGTTAAAAATGCCGAGGAACTTAGGAAAAATACTTTTGACCTCGCCTGCGCTTATATAGCGATGGGTCTTGACCATAGAAAAGCATATCTCTTTAAACAATCTGATGTGCTAGAACATACTGAGCTTTCTTGGATACTTTCAACAGTAACGCCGATGTCTACACTCAACCTTGCCCACGCATTTAAAGATAAGCAAAAAACTTTTTCACTTTACTGTGATGGCGCAAAAATCGCTTCTGGAAACTTCAATGATTCTGAACAATTAGAATTTAATCTAGGGCTTTCTTACTTTACTTTACTAAAAGGCAACCATACCATTTCTGTAAAAAACTATTTAAATGAAATAGTTATCTCGGATGTATTAAATATTGAAGAAGCACAACGGAAACTAGCACATGTGGCTTTTGATAATACCTTTAATAATGCTGGTCTTTTTACTTATCCTGTTCTTATGGCGTCTGACATACTCATGTATCAAGCAAATATAGTTCCTGTTGGGAAAGACCAAGCACAGCATGTAGAGATGACCAGAGAAATAGCGGGGAAGTTTAACCGTGCATACAGTACTGACTTCTTCACCATGCCTCAAGCATATATAAAAAAAGAAGTAGAAATTGTGCCGGGCATAGACGGTGAGAAGATGAGTAAAAGTAAAGGGAATGTTATACCACTTTTTGGTACTGATGAAGAAATAAAGAAAGCGGTGATGGGCATAGTGACAGATAGTGCCAGACCAGAAGACAAAAAGAACCCTGACGAAAATAATATTTACAAAATACACAAACTATTTTTAAGTGAAGAGGAAGACACCTCACTTCGTGCACGCTACGAGGGTGGAGGACTCTCCTATAAAGAAGCAAAAGACCTGCTCCTTACTTCAGTCATTGATTTCATTTTACCGAAGCGCGCAAAGTATGAATACTATCAAACACATCCTGAAGACTTACAAGAAATTTTAGCGGAAGGTGGTAAAAAGGCAAGAGAAAAAGCAATAGCGACGATGAGTGAAGTGAGAAAAATAGTTGGGTTGATATAATCTATGCGAAAAAAAATACTCACATAGTTGTCTTATTTACCGTATTTCTCTATAGCAACTCTTTGTCTGGGGAAGAGATTTCTGTTCACAAAATACAAAAGTTTCAGAAACAGAAGTGTCTCTACTAATTCAAAATTTTGTTGCAAATAATTTTATTAGATCTGCTACGTATGGAGAGAAAAATGAACCAAATTATGCGATATGTCCGGAACTTGTTTTTTCCTATATTGACTATCTCGAGTATAAACACTCTTTGGAAAACTCTTTATCAACAAAAAAGTGGGCAGTTGCGAGTATTATTTTAACAGGGGCTATTGGTCTTCTCCAAATTATTTTCGGCTTTGAAAAAATCCAAGATTGGTTTTCATCTTTCTTTAAAATCTGGTAGTATAGAAAGACTATGCGAACCTACATCAAAGACCTCTCATCTCACATCGACCAAGAAGTCACCGTCTCTGGCTGGGTGGACGTGCGCCGTGACCAAGGTAAAATGATATTCTTAGACATCCGCGATGTCACCGGTAAAGTCCAAGCTGTCGCGCTTCCAATGCACACTGAAGCAAAAGAAGCTTGCGAAAAGCTACGCCCTGAATGGGTTATCGAAGCAACTGCCAAAGTAAATAAGCGTCCAGAGAAAAATATAAAAGAAGGTGTCTTAAATGGTCAGCTTGAACTTGAACTCCTCACTATCGTCATTTTAAATGAAGCGTCAACTCCAGGCTTTGATATTTCTACAGATGGCTATGAAGTTAGTGAAGAGGTGAGACTAACTCAAAAGTACCTTGACCTAAGGAGAGAGAGGCTACAGCATAATATAAAAATGCGCCACAAGGTCATTAAATTTGTTCGTGATGAATTAGACAAACAAAACTTTTTCGAGATAGAAACACCACTTCTCACTAACCCAACCCCCGAAGGATCACGCTCATACCTTGTACCATCTCGTCTATGGCCTGGCTCTTTTTACGCACTTCCTCAATCACCTCAGCAATACAAACAGATCCTCATGTCAGCTGGCTTTGAGAGATACTTCCAATTTGCTAAATGTATGCGTGACGAAGACACCCGTGGTGACCGTCAACCAGAGTTCACTCAGCTTGACCTTGAGATGAGTTTTGTTACTCGCGAGGATGTTATGAAAGTAACTGAGAAGCTTCTCATTAGCATAGTAACGACACTTTTCCCAGAGAAAAAAATCCAAAGCGTTCCTTTCCCCATACTCACCTACAAAGAGGCGATGGAGAAGTATCATTCTGATAAACCAGATATACGAGAGGACAAAAATGATCCGAATCTTCTTGCTTTCTGCTGGGTAGTCGATTTTCCATTTTTTGAAAAGACAGGGGAAGATAATGTAGACGACACTGGTGAATGGACTTTTACCCACAATCCATTTTCAAAACCAAAAGATGAGTATATGGATTTTTTGATGGGGAAGAAAAATATTGAAGAAATACTTACTTCGCAGTATGACGTTGCTTGTAACGGTTATGAGATAGGTGGAGGTTCTATCAGAAATCATAATCCGATAGCATTACGGCGTGTTTTTGAAATTATGGGGTATAGTGCTGAACGTATTGAAGAGAACTTTGGTCATATGCTTCGAGCTCTTGCTTCGGGAACTCCACCACACGGTGGCATAGCGTGGGGACTCGACCGCTTGCTTATGGTGCTCCTTAATGAGCCAAATATCCGTGAAGTAATGGCTTTCCCGAAAACAGGCGAGGGGAGAGACCTCCTCATGCAAGCACCATCAAAGGCAAGTAACAAACAACTCCGTGAACTCAAAATAAAAGTAGAAGAGAAATAAAATATGTAATGTTGGCAAAATGTCAACAAGACAAACATATCTAACATGGACTGAACATTAAAAATGAGAAGCTTTTATGGCTGATATTTCTAGTTTAGCTTCTCGTTGTTGGTTTCGTAATTGGTTGACTCAGACCATACAAGATTCTTAGTGAGAAACTCGGAAGGTTTGTAAAATTGTCATCCGCGGTCGCACAATCACTGCCTACATTTCTGCCTGTGAAGGTCGAGTAATCTACTGTAGTAAGACCATCACCTAAGTTTGTCGCAAGAGCAGACTAGTTGAAAAAAGTGAAGCGCTTATACTTTACCTTTTGATTTCTTTATAAAACACTATCTAAGTTATTTATTTTGAATGTTTTAAGCCTTTAAAACGCACCAACTACGTCTCCAGAATCGTATTACAAACATGAAGAAAAAACTTTTGTTTCTTATAATAGCAACGATGTTTTCTTTCGAAACTTCTATTTTTGCTCTTATTAAACAAGCACCGCTTGTTATTGCTGGCTGGCTTCCGTACTGGAAAAAGACAGAGGCAGCAAGCTCTACTATAGGTCACTTTTCTACACTTAGTGAAATAAGTCCTTTTTCCTATACTGTGAAAAAAAATGGAGATCTTTTTAATCCAATGAAGACTGGCGAAGAACCATGGCTCTCACTTTTTATCGAAGCTAGGAAGCAAAAAGTAAAAATATATCCAACCATACTTTGGGGAGAAAGAGATGCTATGGAATTAATTTTGAACAATAAAAAAAAGAGAACCGCACATATTAGTTCTATTCTATCCGAGGTAAAGAAAAACAATTGGGATGGCGTAGACATTGACTACGAAGGAAAAAGTGCTGAGACTCGTGACGGCTACTCAGCTTTTGTAAAAGAACTTGGTAATGCGCTCAATACTAATAAAAAAGACCTTGTTTGTACTATTGAAGCAAGAACACCGATTAATTCTCGCTACGCAACAGTCACCCCTGAAATACTTGCAAGGATAGAATACGCTAATGATTACAAAGTAATCGGAAAATACTGTAACGAAGTGCGTATTATGGCATATGATCAAGCCACAGATGATCTCAAGTTAACAGTAGCAAATCAAAATGACATCTACAGACCAGTCTCTGATATTGATTGGGTTAAAAAAGTACTTACCCTTGCTCTTGAAGACATACCTGCTAAAAAAATGATGGTGGGTGTTCCAACCTATGGGTATAAGTATGAAGTAATCACCGTAAGTGGAGTAACCAACTATTCTCGCATTGGTTCTATGAATTATAGTTATGCCAATGAACTTGCGAATAGCTTGCAAATAGTCCCGAGTAGAAATAAAGCAGGAGAATTATCCTTTACCTATGCAACTACAACAGCTACAGGAGAAAAGAAAACGTATCTCGTTTGGTATTCTGACGCAACGGCAATCGCGGACAAACTAACTATAGCAAAACTCTATGGATTAAAAGGTATTGCTATCTTTAAATTAGATGGTGCATTTGATCCAAAGCTTTGGGATATTTTACCAAAGAAAAAGTAGACTATTTAAAAAATTTAAAATAATATTTTTGTCATTCTTAGATTTTTTGTGTCTCACCCTGTAGTCCACTTGTAACATAGATAAGATAATATAGATAAGAAGAGACTGAGATCAGATTAATTTCTACGCTTGAAGTAAATTGAACTCCATTCCATGCAATCTCTACCTCAAGCTCTTGTAGGAAAGTTTGAAAACTCTCGGTTTTCAATAATCCTTGCGGAGTAGTTCCTATAGATACCCGGTTGATATGAATGGAGTGAGGGGAGGTCTTTGACCTGGGATATTGATTCATGTAGGGGCTTTATGATTTAGATTTGTATCCAAGATATTTTGAATATAAAATCTAGGATTATACAAATACAAAAACAGTCGTTCAAAAAAACTATTTTTCAGATCCACACTAAA
This sequence comes from bacterium, assembly GCA_043745785.1. Lineage (GTDB taxonomy): Bacteria > Patescibacteriota > Minisyncoccia > Phycocordibacterales > UBA5272 > UBA11704. The sequence goes on from JAYTSG010000020.1 coordinate 22,295, forward strand.
AACATGCTTTATGCGTTACACTAAGCATATGGAATACTCCGTAAAACTTCCCCGTTTTGAAGGACCCTATACGAAACTACTCGATCTCTTGCAAGAAAGAAAGCTTTCTATTACTGAGATTGATTTAGCAATCCTCGCTGATGACTATATATCTTACACAAAAAGTCTTGAGAAAAAAGATCACCTTGATATCTCTCACTTTATCGTTGTTGCATCTACGCTAATGCTCATGAAAGTGTGTTCACTCTTACCGAAAACTGACTACACGAGCGAATTTGAGAAAGAGGCAAAAGATCTCACAGAGAAACTTATACTACTTGATTTCTTACAAAAAAAGGCAACTGAACTTTTAAAACTTTTCTCTCCTAAAAAGTTTGCCTCTTTTGGTGCTGTGCGTATTAAGAAAAAAGAATATTCACTTCCCAAGAATGCAAATAGAGAGACTCTTTTTCAGTCTGCTCACCGTCTACTTACTTTAAACAAAAAAGAGAGTTTGTTACGAGAAATTAGCATTGTTAGAAAATACACGATGAAAGACGCAACTGATTTGATACGAAGAAAATTAGAAGGAAAGGTCTCCTTACAGAAAATGAGTTTACTTATAGACGATAAAGATGCACTTGTCATCTCTTTTTTATCAGTACTCGAACTTATTCGTCTTGGTGAAATCTCAGCATATCAAGAACGGGGACAGGACATTATTTTAGAACGAATAAACTATGTTACTATTTAAAACTATGACACAAGCTGAGTCAACACTTTTAGCATATCTTTTCTTAAAGGGGGTACCGAGCAGAAAAGAAACACTCAAAAAAGTACTTAACATCTCATCTGAAGAGCTACTCCTTGTTATTGTAAAACTCAAGGAAGCTTTGAATACACTACCTTTTTCATTACTTGAAAATGAATCTGAAGTAGAACTAACTTTAAACAGCTCCATGACGGAGTCGCTTAGCCCGTATATTAAAATAGAAAAAGAAGGGGATCTCACCCAAGCAACAGTGCAGACATTGACTGTCATTGCCTATCTAGACAATCCTTCCAAGTATGAAATCTCTTACATTCGTGGAGTTGCTTCAAATCAAAGCATAGGAACTCTCCTTGCCCGTGGACTCATCGAAGAAACTGGGTCTGAAAAATATACTCTAAGTCTTGAAGCACTATCACACCTTGGCGTGACCACAAAAGAAGAACTTCCATCTTTTCAAGAAATACGTGCTGGGTTTTTAGAAAAAATACACAATGCAATCAGTTAGTCATTTATTAAAGAGACTCGAAAGAAAAATTCGTATCAGACAAAAAACACGAGTAGTACTTGTCAATGTACTTCTTACTTTTTTTTCGCTTATTTTTTTACTTGGATTGCTCAGTGAAAAGTATATCAAAGAAAAAAATCATAAAGTGATACCTATTAAAAAAGAAACGATTGTCACTAAAGTTAGTTTGCCAGCAATCGAAGTTGAAGCAAAAAGTTTTGTTGTCTACGACATAAAAAATAATAAAACACTTCTTTCTAAAAAGAGTGAACAAATACTCCCCCTCGCATCATTAACTAAAATAAAAACAGCCTCTTTATTTGCAAGTCGTCACAATCTAAAAGAAACTATTTCAATTCCAACGCTTGGAATGAATCATCTTTATGATTTTACTCTAAAAAAAGGAGATGTGTGGATTGCATCAGAACTCATTCGCCTCATGCTTACCATCTCTTCTAACGACGCAGCAGAATCACTAGCACACAGTGACATTCTTGGTCGTGATGGATTTATACAACTTATGAATGAACACGCTAAAGCAACTTCTACTTTTATTTTTACTTCACCGAGCGGTCTCGATGAGGGGAAGACTATCGGTGGAGTCGGCACTGCACTTGATCTTGCTCTTCTTTTAAAAGATTTTTATCGATCCTACCCAACACTTTTTGAAACTACCTCTAAAACAAAAATCTCAGTTACAATCAATGGTAAGAAATATTCTGGCGTACCTAATACTAACCAAGAGGTAGAGACCTACCGTGGCATCATAGGCTCAAAAACTGGCTATACGGAGAAAGCAGGGGGCAATCTCGCAATCATCTACGACATTGGTCTAGGTGAGCCTATAGTAATTGTTATCTTAGGATCTTCGAAAGATGGTCGTTTTGAAGATATGAAAACACTTATTTCATATGTCAACACTTATCACAATGAACTTTTAGAAGAGGCTAAATAAAGCTATACTAACATCATGCTTAGTCTCAACATCATCAAAGTGCTCTTTCCATCAGTATTTTCATTTCTTTTTGGAATCATTATTGCACCAATGATTGCTAAAGTTCTCTATAAAAAAGAGTTATGGAAAAAGAAAAGTGTGTCGATGACTATAGATGGAAGGGAAGCAACCATTTCTTCTAAATTACACAATGACGAAGCAAAGAAAACTCCTCGCCTTGGAGGTGCAGTTATTTGGCTCTCAGTTTTTGTAACAGCTCTTTCACTTTGGCTACTTAGTAAGCTCTTTCCAACTGATATCACAAATAAATTTGACTTCATTTCCCGTGATCAAACATGGTTACCTCTTTTTGCTATGCTTGTTGGTGCTATTGTTGGAGGAATAGACGATCTACTCGTTGTTGGTTTTTTTAAAAAGCAGGGTTCTTATATTGGAGGAGGACTCTCTTTTCCTATACGACTACTCACCGTTGGATGCATCGGCCTCTTTGCTGGGTATTGGTTCTATGAAAAATTAGGCATACAAGCAGTTTTTGTACCTTTCTACGGACATTTATCGCTTGGACTATTCTACATTCCATTTTTTGTCATTACTACCGTTGCACTTTTTTCAACGAGTGTCATAGATGGTATCGATGGTCTGTCTGGTGGAATTTTTGCTACTGTTTTTACCTCGGTTGGTATTATTACTTTTTTACATGATCAAATAAATATCGCAACACTGTGTTTTGTTATTGTAGGGGCTATACTTGGTTTTCTATGGTTTAATGTACCCCCTGCACTTTTTTACATGAGTGAGACAGGCATACTAGCACTCACACTTGCTCTCTCTGTGATTAGTTTTATGGCGGACCTTACTTTATATTTACCTCTCATTGCCTTTCCACTTTTTGCCACATCACTCTCTGTCATACTACAATTAGTTTCTAAAAAATTCCGAGGAGGGAAAAAGATATTCTTAGTAGCTCCTCTTCATCATCACTATGAAGCAAAAGGGTGGTCACGGGCTACCATTACTATGCGTTATTGGATAGTTTCTTGTATGTGCGCCTTGATGGGAATCGTCTTAGTTATGGTCACCTATGTTCAATAAACTTCGCTTCGATAAACCTCTTTTTTTAGCCATACTAATCTTACTTTTTGGAGGATTACTCATTTTCGGATCGGCCGCACTTGGAGTACTTTCAGTTAATGAGAGTAAATTCTACTCTGTCATCAAGAATCAATTTATCTTTGCACTCATAGGGGGTATGTTTGCACTCTTTCTAGGAATAATTATCAACCCACTTTTTTTTAAAAAATATGCAACTCCACTTTTTATAGGATCAGTTATTATCACCATTGGGGTTTTTATCCCTGGTCTTTCTGTTTATCACGGAGGAGCTCACAGGTGGATAGATCTCGGACCATTTTCACTACAACCGAGTGAATTTCTGAAGTTTACTCTCATGTCTTTTGTTGCTTATTTTGCAAGCACTTACAAAAAATACTTTAAACATATTTACTTTGGACTTTTTGGTTATGTCATACCTCTTGGAATAGTTACGATCATTATGCTTTTACAGCCAGATTTTGGAAGCTACCTCGTCATCTTCTGTGCTTCATTTGTCGTCTACTATCTTGGAGGTGCCCAGTACAAATATATCGGAGCATTACTTCTTACAGCTGTCATAGGGTTTGGTCTACTGATACTGGTTAAACCCTATATGCTCGAGAGAGTGAAAACCTTCCTTAACACTGACCATGATCCATCAGGTAGCTCATGGCAGCTCAATCAGTCACTCATCGCACTTGGTTCTGGTGGTATCATAGGTCAGGGATATGGGCAGAGTATACAAAAATTTAATTTTCTTCCTGAGCCAATTGGTGACTCTATTTTTGCAGTACTTGGGGAAGAGCTTGGATTTGTTGGTACTATGTCGCTCATACTAGTACTACTTTTTATCGTACTTCGAGGTATATTTATCGCTCTCCACATAGAGGATGAGTACTTGAAACTGCTCGCCATCGGTATAGTCACCATTATTTTTGCCCAGTCATTTCTTAATATTGGTTCTATGATGAGACTCTTACCTCTCACCGGACTACCATTACCACTCGTCTCTCATGGAGGAACTTCACTGGTTATTACGCTCTTCGAACTTGGAGTTCTTTTGGGAATTTCCCGTTATCGTGTAAAGTAATACTATACTAATATGAAATTTGTCTTTTCAGGTGCAGGAGGGGGTCATTTTTACCCACTCATTGCCGTCGCAGAATCAATCAAAGCTGAAGTTTTTGTACAAAAACTTCCTGACCCAGAACTTATCTTCATGGCTGATAAGCCATATGATGAAGAAGCTCTCGCTAGTGTGGGCATGAGATACTCCTCTGTGCCAGCAGGTAAGATGCGAGTTTATTTCTCTTTTGAAAATTTTCTCGACATCTTCGTCACCCTCTGGGGATGCGTCGTTGCTTACTGCAAACTATTTATTATTTATCCTGATGTTATTTTTGCAAAAGGAGGCTATGCTAGTTTCCCTGTACTTCTTGGTGCGCGCCTTCTTTCCATACCAGTCATCATACACGAAAGTGACGCAGTAGCAGGAAGGGTCACTTCATGGGCAGGTCATTTTGCCGATAAAATAGCTGTTTCTCAAGAAACTGCTGCTCAATTTTTTAATGAAAAAAAACTAGCACTCACTGGTCAGCCAGTACGCATTAAACTAATGCCACCACTTAATTATATAAAAAAAGAAAATGTACCTGAAAAACCTTTATTACTTATTTTAGGTGGATCCCAAGGGTCTACAACTATCAATGATGTTATTGTTGCCGCCTTACCTGAACTATTACAACATTTTGATATCGTTCATCAGACAGGTAAGGATCATGAACCTGCGATAAAAATATTAACCGATGCACTTCTTCAGAATGACCCTAATAAAAATAGATACTTTATGGCTGGTTTTATAGATCTTGCCATGTACTATCATAAAGCTGATCTAATAGTTTCAAGAGCTGGCTCTACCACTCTTTTTGAAGCTGCACTTTGGCAGATACCAATGCTGGTTATTCCGATACCACAAACAATCAGTCGTGATCAAGTAAAAAACGCCTACAACTTTGCAAGAATAGGTACATGCCTCGTTATTGAAGAATCTAATCTTTCTAAAAACATTATTATTACTGAGCTTCGCAACTTAGTTGAAAATAAGATAAAATATAGTAGTATGTCAAAGTCTGGTCTCAAAGTTGCTTACTCGCGTGATGCTGCTCTCACTATCGCTAAAGAAATGATACATATAGGACTCACTCATCTTTAATACTATGGAAAAAACAAACAAACCTATTGTTACTCGATTTGCTCCAAGTCCGACAGGGCTATTACATGTTGGCGCTATACGAACAGCGCTTTTCGCTTATCTTTTTGCTCGAAAACATAAAGGAACTTTTTTACTTCGTATAGAAGATACTGACAAAAAAAGAGAGTTCCCTGGAGCTCTACAGCAAATTATTGATTCATTAACTTTCCTTGGTATCGATTATGACTTTGGTCCCGATAAATCGAGTCCTGTCTTTGGTAGCCTCATACAATCAGAAAGACTCCCCATTTATCACAAATATGCGAAGGAACTCTCTGAGAAAGGTCACGCTTATGTTGATACTTACACTAATGAAGAGATGTTGTCCTTCCGACTCAAAGCAGACGAAGAGAAAAGACCTTTTCTTTTTCGTGATCATCGTCCAGATATTTTAAATCATGCTTGGTCTGTTGGTAAATCTTTGAGATTTAAAGTTCAAGAAGTGAAAAAGACCAGATGGACGGATGCTGTTCGAGGAGAACTTGAAGCAGGGGAGGAAGCCCTTGATGATTTTATACTCATGAAAGAAGATGGTTTTCCTACGTATAATTTTTGCCATATAGTTGACGATATAGAGATGAATGTGACTCATGTCATGCGTGGAGAAGAATTCATTTCATCTGCTCCAAAATTTCTATCACTTTATGAAGCTCTTGGCATAGCTCCCCCTATTTTTATCACACTTCCTCCAGTACTAGGAGAGGCTGGAGGAAAGAAACTCTCCAAGCGTGACGGCGCAAAATCTGCTCTCGATTATCGAGACGATGGATATCTTAATATTGCACTTTTTAACTTTCTTGCTTTTCTCGGATGGAACCCAGGAGGAGAAAGAGAATTGTATTCACAAGAAGAGCTTATAGAAATCTTTGACATAGACCGTATACAAAAGTCTGGTGCGCGCTTTAATGCAGAAAAACTCGATTGGTATAATAAAGAGTATTTAAAGACATTACCAACTGATGAAGTCGAGACACACTTACTTTCTTATTTCGAAAAAGAAGATTACTCTCAGGTTATCTACGACCGTATTCTCCGTATGATGCCGACTGCTCGAGAAAGAGCTGTCACCTATACTAGTTACCATAATGACTTTACTACTGGAGAATACGACTATCTACTCACTGCGCCAAACTATGGTACAGTTCCCCTTGTTTGGAAAAAGGGAACCCGAGAAAAAACAAAAATGATACTTAATGCACTCTTACAGATTACAAGTAACTCACCTAGCGACGCTGAAATACTAGAAAAAATAAAAGAACTTGCTGTCAAAGAAGGTAATGGTGACGTGCTTTGGCCATTACGTGTCGCATTATCTGGAAAGGAAAAATCTCCTGATCCTTACACACTCTTACATGTCTTAGGAAAAGAAGAGGTTACTAAACGACTTACGAATGCTATAAACAGTCTAAGTAATGCTTACAATGTAGTAAACTGAGAGTCTATGCGTCCACTCCTTGTTTCTCTTTTTATATTTTTCTCTTTCACTTTTCTTTTTGCTGAAACTCAAACTGAACTTCGAAATAAAGTTGATTCAATGAATAAAGAAATACAGGCGCTTGCAAAAGAGATAGCAGACTTCGCAAGTCAAGTCAGTAAAACTCAGGGTGATGCAAAGACACTCAAAGAAGCACTCACGAGACTAGAAACTCAGAAAAAAATTCTTGAGAAACAAGTTTCTTATACTAATCTTCAAGTTTCTAAAACAAAAGAAGATATAGATAGTACAGAAAATTCTATCAGTGATACTAATCAGTCAATACAAAAACAAAGAAATGCTATTAAAGAAATAATTAATCGAGTTAAGCAAGATGATAGTAAATTTTCTGGATTACTTAGTCTACTTGATATCAAAAAAAGTCTCTCAGACTCCCTTGACTATCTCTTTCAGTCCAATCAAGTCAATAACGAATTAAACACAAGGATTAAGGACCTTAATCACTCCAAACAAAATCTAGAAAATGCAAAAATAGTATACGAGCAAAAAAACAAAGACTTAAATAATCTCAAAAAAACACTCACAGGACAACGACAAGTTATCATACAAACAACACAAGAAAAAAATACACTCCTCAAGCAAACAAAAAACAAGGAAGAAGAATATCAAAAATTATTACAAGAAAAAAAAGCTCGTAAACTTGCATTAGAAAAAGAATCTGCCGATTTTGAAGCAAAACTTAAAGTAATAGTTGACGCTAGTAAAATTCCAAAAGGTGGCACAGGTGTACTTGCTTATCCAGTTGCCCGTGTGGAGATTACTCAATATTTTGGAAATACTCCTTTTGCTACAGCTAACTCGCAGGTCTACAATGGAAGAGGGCATAATGGTATCGATTTTGGAATACCGGTAGGTACTAAAATTTTTGCCGTTCAAGATGGAATAGTCCTTGGTACAGGCAACACTGACGACGGATGTCCTGGTGCATCCTATGGAAAATGGGTACTGCTTAAACACCAGAACGGTCTCTCTAGCCTCTATGCACATCTTTCTAGTTTTACGACTAAAGCTGGTGACACTGTAAAAAAAGGTGATGTGATTGCACTTTCTGGAAATACTGGCTACTCGACAGGTCCTCATTTGCATTTCACTTTATATGCTAGTGACGCAGTACATATTACTGGACCAACTGAGTACAAATCAAAAGCGTGTGGAACCTATCTGATCATGCCGGTCTCCCCAACTAGTGGCTATTTAAACCCACTTACCTTCTTCTAAATGCTATACTTTTATCTGTATGATAACTCTTTCTACTCCACTTTTTATTATCTTGTTGTCTACCGCAGTCCTCATTGGTATCGTCATCGGTATTAATATTATACTCAAGCTCAAGTAAAATAAGCTTTCATTACAAAAGATGAAATAAAGTTTGACTGATTCTACAATTTATAGTATAATTCTCTCTACTTAGTAACAATATATAATACATGCCTGAGATAACTTTTAAAACGAAAGCTGTTTCCAAAAAACTTCTGAGTCAGCTCAATCCCCGCACAAGGGATATTGTTGTACATCGTTACGGTCTTGAGCAACCTGAAAAAATGACCCTGGAAGCTATTGGAAAGAAATATGACATCACTCGTGAACGCGTTCGTCAAATCGAAAACTTTGCATTAGCTACTGTCAAGAAATCAAAAGAATTCAAGGAGCATTCTTTTGTCTTTGATGAACTCAAAAACATTGTTAAAGACCTCGGCTCTGTTGTATCAGAAGAGGCTCTCATGCGTTCTATTTCAAAAGACCCTATTATTCAAAACCATATTGCTCTTTACCTTGCTCTTGGTGACAACTTTACCAAACACAAAGAAGATAATCAGTTCTATCATCACTGGTCTATTGACAAAGAACTTTCAGAAAAAGTTCACGGAGCACTCAATAATCTCTATACTACTATCTCTCCAGAAGAACTCGTTAAAGAAGAAGAACTCTATGAGAAATTTTTAAGCCATGTCGGTGAGCTCGTTGATGAATACAAAAATAATAAAGAAATCATTAGTCGCTACCTTTCACTTTCAAAAGTAATTGGAAAGAATCAACTCAGTGAATGGGGTCATACTGCAAGCCCTCACATACGTGCTCGCGGCATCAAGGACTATGCATTCCTTGTCCTTCGTAGTGCCGGTAAACCGTTACACTTTAAAGACGTTGCTTTACAAATAAATAAGACCTTTAAAAAGAAAGCACATGTTGCTACCTGCCATAATGAACTCATTAAAGATAGTCGTTTTGTACTTGTCGGACGAGGTATGTACGGACTGAAAGAATGGGGTCACGCTGGTGGAGTAGTAAAAGATGTTATTGCAAAAGTTATCGAAGATGCAGGAATATCACTCTCAAAAGAAGACATAGTTGCTGGGGTTCTTTCAAGAAGAATTGTCAAACCAAACACAATTATCGTTAACCTTCAAAATAATAAACTTTTCAAAAAAGATAAAGAAGGGAAGTACTCTCTCGTAAAATAGAGAGAGATTAACTACCTCTAATCACAAATTTTAAGAAGAAAAGAAATGCATGACAAACTTCTACCGTCATGCATTTCTTTTTACACAATACTCCCGTATCAACCATCGTTTTTCATGGTATACTTTTCCTCATGCAATTCATCATTGATTTGATGCTCCTTTCTTTCTACGCGTTCTTTACTGTCGCCATTTTTTCATATATACGACGCTTTTGGACTATGTATGTCAATCAAAAGTTTATGAACAAAATGCAACAGGAGACCATCATGCTAGAAATACTTTTGCCGAGAGAAATAGACAAGTCTCCACTTGCCATGGAGATGGTGCTCTCTAACATGACACAAGGTGGAGGCATTGGTACTTGGTATGCCAGAGGAATAAACGGAGCACTTCCAATGACCTTTTCACTGGAAATAGCCTCTCTGGAAGGAGTGGTCCATTTTTATATACGAACACATAAAAAATTTAAAGAGTTACTCTCGAGTAATCTCTACGCTCATTACCCAGGAGTAGAAGTACTAGAAGTAGATGACTACACGATTAACTTTCCTCGTTTTGAGCACAATAAAAATAACGCTTCAATCTGGGGACTAGGCTTTAAGCTTAATAAAAACTTTGAAGTTATTCCTAGTGGAGATAAAAAGAAGAAGCAGGGTTTCCTTGAAAAAATTCTTAAAGATAAACAAGAAGCTGACCCAACAGATAAAGCAAAAACTCTTCCTGCTGATATTATTCCTATCCGAACCTATATAGATCTTGGTCTTGATAAAAATAAAGAAGAGATGAAAGTTGACCCACTCGTTTCCGCGCTTGAATTTTTTGGAAGTCTTGGAAAGGGAGAATATGCTGCTTTTCAAATACTTATAGAAGATGAATCAATACACGATGATAAAAAAAGTCCAGCAATTTGGCATAATCCACTCACTCACAAAGCAATTTCTACTACTGGGCTTGCAGACTTATACAAGAAAACAAAGATTAGGGGTGAAAAAACTTTTAAAAAAGGAGACCTAATTTTTGATGATCTTGGCAATCCTAAAATGACAACAGTAGGGGAAGGAGACCAAAAGAAAACTGTACAGCTTACTTATGGTGATTTATCAGAAACATACACCACTTATAGTTCAGAAGTGAGTCTAACAATGGAAAAAAAGTTAGAACTTGAACTCATCCTTAGAAAAATGTCAAAGCCCTTACTTGCTTGTGTTATGAGAATTGTATATGTCACCGACAACAAGAGAGCAAAATTCAACTCTAACCAAATACAAAATTGTCTCTCTTTTGCAAAGCCATTTAATGCTCCTGGCTTTAACACTATAGGCTTTAATATGGATGATTTCTCTAATCCATATGATTATGATTGGCATAATCCAAAACAAATAAGATCCAACTGGCGATCAGAAGAAGTTTTTGACGCCTTTATAGAAAGAGAAGGATTTCATCCTCACACAGGGAGCATAGACTGGTTTAGTAACATTGATGCTGACAGATATTTCTATAAATATCCTGGTAGAGTAAGAAGAACTGTAACGATGATTGCTGAAGCGATACTCGATCCATTTGGTCATCCTCATGCAAAAGGCGTTTTTGTCCTCAATACCGAAGAGTTAGCGACACTCTTTCACCTTCCAGGACTGGTCGCTACTGTACCTACTCTTCCTCGTATCGATAGTCGTAAAGCTGTCGCCCCGGTTAATCTTCCTCTTTAACTATGAACAAAGTAAAACGAGCTCTGCTCCTTATAGGTTTATTCTTAGTGATTATTACGTATGTATTCATAAAAAGAACACTCACTGATGAATTAAGTCTGAATCCCAACATAATCAGCTTTAGAGTCTACGAAAATGAAAGTTTACAGACAGTTAGTCTTAGACTAGAAAAAGAAGGTATTATTACTAGTGCTCGTATGCTCCGTCTTTATCTTTCCTGGAAACACTTTGATACAAAACTCTCCCAAGGAGAATTTAGATTTATTTCACCTCTAAGCCTCCTTGAGGTGGCGGAAAGACTGGTGCAAAAACCAAACAAACCACTCATCACTATTACTATTCCTGAAGGGTATACCAACGAGCAAATAGTTGACCTCTTTGTCAAAAAAAACCCAAAGCTACAAAAAGGAAAGCTTCTGACTATTATACAAACAAGAAATGTCAGTGGCTACCTTTTTCCCGATACTTATTTTCTTTCTGGTACTGAAAAGGAAGAACAAATAATAGAAAGAATGGTCTCTCATTTTAGAGATACCTATGTCAGTCATTTTCTTTCTGATCAAAAACATGAAGTAGATCAAATACTCATTGATAAAGAAATACGTAGACATCTCATTATTGCTTCAATAGTAGAAGGTGAAGCAAATACCGAATATGACAGAAGAGTTATTGTCGGCATTTTATTACAAAGAGAAAAGCTTGGTATGAGACTGCAAGTTGATGTTGCAAAAGAAACCTATATAAAAAAAGGTTTTCCTGATATTCCCCTTAATAATCCCGGCCTTGTTTCACTCTCCTCTGTAAAAAATCCTATCACTACCAAATACCTCTACTATCTAACTGGCACAGATGGTAAAATGTATTATGCTGCAACCTTTAAAGAACATCGAAAGAATGTCATTACTTACATGAAATAACTATGAAAATACACAATCTCGCATTTATCGATACCGAAACAACTGGCACCAATCCAAATAAACATGAAATCATTGAACTCGCTGTCATCATTGCCAAGCAAGTAGAGCGTCCAGGGAGAGGTCCCAAGCTCGAAATTATCGAAGAATGTGAATGGAAAATAAAAATGCAATATCCTGAGCTTGCCGAGGAAGAAGCACTCCGTGTCAATGGGTACAACGAAGTCGATTGGATCTTTGCTGTAGATCGAAAAAAAGCTATGGAAGAATTTGCTAAGAAAACACAGAGCTGTACTTTTGTCTCGCACAATGTGACTTTTGATCATGGTTTTGTCATGAAAGCTTTTGAAGAAACAGGGGTGGAAAGTAAAATGCATTATGCAAAACTTGATACCATTTCTATGGCTTTTGCAAGGCTCTACGATGCTCCACAAGCTACTAAATTCTCCCTGCGTGCACTCTGTGAACTACTCAAAGTAGAAAATCCAAAAGCTCATACCGCGCTCGCTGATACAAGAGCGCTCTATGAATGTTACAAGAAAATGATGGGGGCTTAGAGACCCATTCCAGGTTATTTTCTTCTAAATTATCGCCGTCGATGAAATGACAATTTTTAGAGTTTTGCTTTTTTCTTATAATACGGTAGATTACTCATATGAATCAAAGCAACAAAGGTAAAGTATATGTTGGTATGTCAGGCGGGGTAGACTCATCTGTTTCAGCATATCTTCTTAAAAAAGCTGGCTATGATGTCACCGGTGTATTTATCAAAGTCTGGCAACCAGACTATATAGAATGCACTTGGAAAGAAGACCGCCTCGATGCCATAAGAGTTGCGTCCCACCTTGATATTCCTTTTATCACACTTGATCTTGAGAAAGAGTACAAGAAAGGTGTTATCGATTATATGATAGAAGAATACAGAAAAGGAAAAACTCCCAACCCCGACGTCTGCTGTAATCGTGAAGTAAAATTTGGAGCATTCTTGCAATGGGCTAAAGAAAACAATGCTGACTATATTGCGACAGGACACTATGCTATCACTGATAATAAACAGCTACTACTTTCACAGGATAAAGAAAAAGATCAAACCTATTTCCTTTGGAAACTGACTGAAGATGACCTTACTAATGTACTTTTTCCTATTGGACATTTACCAAAAAGTGAAGTGCGGAAAATAGCGACAGAAAGAAATCTTCCTGTAGCTACCAAAAAAGATAGCCAAGGTCTTTGCTTCATCGGCACTATCAATATCAAAGAATTTCTTAAAACAGAAATACAAGAGAAAAAAGGTGATGTTATTGATGAGCAAGGTAAGGTCATAGGATTTCATGACGGTGTTATGTTCTATACTATAGGTGAGAGGCACGGCTTTACCGTCACCACAGAAGGAACAGAAAGTAAGGCTTCTTTTATTATTGCAAAAAACAGAGAGAAGAACACACTCACGGTAAGTCACAACAGACCAGAAATTGCCATTGGTGATGAGTTTTTTATCGAAACGGCTTCTTTTGTCAATAATATCTTTCCTGAAACACTAGAGTGTTTCGCGAGAGGAAGATATAGAGCGCCATTGGCAGAAATACGTTTAGAAAAAATAAACGAAAGCAAATATAAAGTAACTAAGCTTTCTGGAGAACTTATTCCTGCCAGTGGGCAATCTCTCGTTTTATATGATAGTAAAAAATGTTTAGGAGGAGGTGTTATTGTTTAAGGTAAAAATAGTGTTTCTTTTTATTTTTTATATATACTAAACCTCTTTCAAAAGTCTCCCTGCTGTCACCCTGGTGGAGGCTAGGATCCAGTATTATCCTGAAATATACTGTATTTTGAATTATCAAATCATGTCTTGGGTCTGCTTTCACAGGAATAATAATGCAGTAAAGTTTTGAGAATTTTGAAAGAGGCCTCTGTTTATTCCACTTATACCACATGGATACGCCGCGAGGTAATCTTATGGCAAAGTATAAAACTTGATACCTCTACCAATAAGAATGAAGTCAGCGAGGGTGCAGTTCTCTTGTGGGGAGGTTCATTGAAGTATTTAATACCTAGAAATATAAGTTTAGTTTTTTTGCATAACACTTTCAACAAACGGAATAATTTTCTTACTAAAAAATTCCCTCACGATCGGAATATCTTCCTGCTTGAGTTGCTCCAAGTATTAGACCTCTTTCAAAACCCCCAATCTACGCTACACTATACTAATGTACACACGAATACATGCATTAAGTGATGACAAGTTTAGAAGAAAGACGGGAG
>JAYTSG010000021.1:0-9528 GCA_043745785.1 bacterium
CAGTTTCCTACGAGTATTTCGTTTCAAGAAATTAGGATTTTCATGAGGCTGTAATTCTTCTTAAGCAACCTCAACCACTTTCCCTTCTTTTTCAAGTAACGGTAATCGAACTTGCCAGGAGTTATCGTCATTTTTTTTCATGCCAGCTCTTATCAGAACTTCAAAATACGGAAGCCTTGACAGGGTGTAAAGAGCTGCAACAAAGTAACAGTCACCAAAATTCCCCTGCTTTAGGTTATCCCCAACCCTGAAACTTTTTTCTTGAAAAGATTTCTCATACTTTTCTTTGGACAGTGAGAAGTACCCAGGTTTTTCTAGTACTTTTCTGAATCTTTCTAATGTTAGATCTTTCACTTCAAGTGGTTTTCTTGTTTAAGATAGTTGTTCTTTCTTTTCTTGACCATCAAATTGAAACATCGTAAGAAGTTTAGAGCTTATATTCTACTTTCCACCACACTCCAGTCAATAACTGGAATGAGGGCATTGATATAATCAGCGCGTTTGATACCATAGTCAGTCATAAAAGCATGTTCCCAAACATCGATGACAAGCAAAATAGTAACATTAAGCAGATTGCCAACATTGTGTTCACCAATCCAAGTATGAAATACTTTACTTGTGTCATTGTCACGAACGAGTACCACCCAACCAATACCACGAGTCATGACATTTCTCTTCATACTTGCTTCCCATTCAGAAACACTACCATAAGCTTCTTCGAGAAGAGCTTTTGTTTTTTCTCCTATTTCTTTTTTATCCTTTGAAAGATTTTCAAAATAAAGCTCGTGGAGTTTGATACCATTTACTTCCCAGCCAAATCTTCTTTTCAATTCACCATATTCATAACCACTTTTTTCAAGAGTATTTAATTTTTCTATCACTTTATTTGCATTCGTTACATAGCCAGCATAGAGAGCGAAATGATTGGTCAGCATAGTGTCAGAAAAACCAGTAAGGCCCAGTAAATGCATAAAATCTTTTTGTTTGTACATATATAAAAGTGAATTGTGAATAATTTAATGGAGCGTGAGCGTACTTTGTTCTAACTCTTTTTTTTGTTTTTCTTCTTCAGTCACACCAATATAACATACTTCAGCCCATGGACGATAATATGAATAGAAGGTAGTACTGGTTGAAACCCCTAGATTATCAACTACCTGATAGAGAACTTTTGTTGATTTTCCTTTTCTTGCTTTTTCTGTACATTTCTTATCTCCTAGCGGGACAAATGTTATATCAGAAGTATACAAAGTTTTTGGTTTTGGTTTTGGGTATTCTTTGATAATGACAACAGATCCGACATTTACAATGCGAGTATCTTTTATTCCATAAAAAGAAATCTTTAGCACATTACCTTTTAGTTCTGCTTTAATGATAATTGGCTTACTATAATTATTGATAAAACGGAAATCAGTTTTAGGAAAATACACTGTGGCGTCAAGTCCTGCTCCATAATACCCAACTACATAACTATGTGACTGTCGTTTGGTAACAGGGAGCCCTGCTTGTAATACCGACCGAAAAAGTGTCGTGGATATTTGACAGAGACCACCTCCGAGTTCCATAGGACTTGAGCTTGAACCAATAACACGTTCTTCCTTAAAGCCAGCTTCTTTTGAAAATGGACGAAGAGATGCCAGCAGAGAAAATTCTTCTCCAGGAACGATAACTTTATTGTTAATTCGCTTCACACCGAGTAAAATATTTGCTTTTCTGTCTAAAGAACTTCCTTTGATAGAGGTTGTTGCAACCCCAAGCAGTTCAGTTGACGTTGAGTCTACGATAGATGTTGAGTTATCTACAGTAATATTTACTGGGATAGACATTGCTTCTACCCCTTGAACAACATGGGTAGCCATAAAAAAACATATCACTAGTGAATACAAAATAGAGAGATTTTTCATATAATGATGATATATGAAAGTGTATCATTTATTTTCTATTTTAGCTGGTGAATAAGTAATAAAACATTTACTACTAAACATATTTCTGACATATACTGATTACGGCTTCTACAAATTTCTCCATATCATCTTTTCTCGTACTTCTGCCAAGCGTCACACGAATATTTTCAGTCGCTTCGATGTCTGTTGCACCAAGAGCTTTGATAACGTACGACATACTTTCATCTTCACTAGCACAGGCGCTCTTATGAGATACAGCAAAGCCGAGTGCGTCGAGACGTAGTATCATCTCATCACTTTGTATACCAGGAATACAAAAGTTGATATTATTAGCTATCCTTTCTTCTTTTTTAAATGATCCATAAAAAGTGACAGTAGGTATGGCAATTTCAAGTAAGGTTTTAGTAAGAAGAATTAGTTCAAAAAGTCTTTCTCTTTCTGAGTCTCGAAGCTCTCTAGTTTCTTTTACTGCTTCAGCAAAAGAGACAATAAGCGGTAACGCTTCTGTCCCGCTCCGTAATCCTCGTTCTTGTCCACCACCAACCATTACAGGAAATACATGGCACTTTTCTTTTTTATATAAAAGTCCTATCCCTTTTGGTCCATAAATTTTTGAAGAGTTAATAGTCATGAGGTCAACACGTAATGAATTCACATCAAGTGAAAGATAGTTCGGAGATTGACAAGCATCTGTATGAAAATAGGGGTATTCACTTTTCTTTTCTTCTTTATATTGTGAAAGCATTCGACCTATTTCTTTGATAGGCATAATACTTCCCACCTCATTGTTTACTTGCATAACAGTGACCAATATTGTTTTAGGAGAAAGAACATCTTTTACTTGCTCTCTTGTGACGAGTCCTCGCGCATCCACGGGCAAATACGTTATTATCGCTCTTTTTTCTTTTTCAAACAGTTTACAAAGTTCTCGTATTGCCGGGTGCTCTATTTCAGTTGTTATAATATGTGGCAAAGTATTTATATCACTATTCTTGTTCTTCTTTTTTTCTTCATAAAAACAAAGTACGCCCTCGAGTGCGAGGGTGACACTCTCTGTACCATTACCTGTTATATAAAGCTCATGAGCGTGGCAAGACAGTACACTGGCAATTTCTTTTTTTGCAGCAAGGAGCACCTTCTTTGAAGCGACCCCTTCTGCATAAATAGCAGATGGATTGCCATAGCTTTCCAAAGATTCTATCAGCGCGCGCTTCGCGCGCGCGCTGATCTCTGTCGCCCCCGCATGATCTAAATACACTCTCTTCTTTTGCGTTGATTTTGTAATAAAAAATGATGACAATTTCATAGCTTTATCCTACCATAAAAAAGCCCCGCGGTTGCGGGGCTTTCGTGCATCAACTGAGCTTGTCAAAGTGGTAAGGTCTCACAGACGACGGAGATGACGAAGATGATCTGAACTATTATTACTCACATTGGTGTGAAAGAGACCACTCACCGCATGTCTGTTTAACTTGCCATTCTTCGCGCCGAGCAGGTTCTTCTGGGCTTCTGAGGACTCGCGACGCTTCAGTGCCAACTGGTACATGATGATGTTTCCTGAACCGGTCACTGTCAGTTGTGGAATAAAGACCTGTTTGAGAAAGGTGCCGATGTAGTTGCCACAAGTTGCGAGCAGTGCTAGCGCAGTTACAACAATGCTACGTGAGTGATACTGATTGGTCATAGGGTCCTCCAAAAAATTTGGAAACAAGGAGAGGTTTTTCAAACCAACGCACTTGTTCACTAAAACCTCTAATGTAAAGAGCGTCTCATATAGAATACCCCTCATCTTTTTTTAAAGCAACTCATCTCTGTTACTTATCCACAGATATTTCATTTTTTATCTCAAAAATACCACATAGAAAATATGCTACAATGACGCCACTGACCGTACATGCTTACTCTCCTCTCTCTTTACGAACCATATTTGACCGCGACACTACTCGTCTTTTTCTTTTTGACACTTATACAAATCCTCATTTTACAGCGCAGGCTTTCCACTTTCATGAAGGGTGGTACAGCAAAACATTTTGAAGGGACAGTCGTAGAAACATTAGCTAAAGTAAAAAAACTTGAAGATGATGATAAAAAAATGGAGACAACTATCAATGAAATAAGTAAACGCCTTGCGACATCACTTCGTAATGCATCACTCTTACGTTTTAAAGCCATCGAAGGCACTTCATCGAATCAAAGTTTCTCTATTGCTCTTCTTGACGAACTCGGAAGTGGGCTCGTTATCTCTTCACTTCATGTGCGTGACAGAATCAGTATTTATGGAAAAAAAATAACTAAATGGGAAAGTGAGACAGAGCTGACAGAGGAAGAAAAAGGAGTTATCAAAGAGTCAAAGGAGAAGAACAATTCTATGTTTTAGCTTTCCAGTTTTAGGTTATAAGCACTCCAAAAGTTTCTATAAAAAATCGAAGCCCCCATTCTTGCGGAATGGGGGCGGGAGGACTTACCTCCAAAAAACTCAGAACTTGCTGAGCTCGCGAACGATGTGGCACGAAGTGCCTCTTGTCGCGTTCGCGAGCGTCATACTCCTAGGCGCCGACGAAGGTCAGGTTGTGAACGCCGGAATTCAGGCAGTGCGGGCCGATGCCGTTGTGCCAGCGATCGATGGACTTGAAGATGAAGAAATGGGAACACTCTTCGGGGGATGCTTCGTAGGGAGCTCCTGAGGTAGAACAGGTTCGCGTGAAAGAAACCTCACACGGTCCAGCGCTTGCATTGAAAAGGTTACTCGCGCGGGTACAAGCAGTACTCTAGCAAAAATAATAAAACTTGTCAAGCCACTTCTTTCGTGTTATCCACATTTTCTAAAAAACCTTTACAATAAAAACTTTTTTAGAAATACCTGTTATATTTTTATTTTGTTTGAGCCCAGCTACAAAGTTCACTTTGAGAAACTAAAAAAATCTCGGCAATTTACACTACTAGTCTAGAGCGACGATTGTAATGACTCTCGGAGCCGGGTAGCCGAGAGTGAGTTAAGTTTTCTAGCAAGAAAACTATGACGGGCATTACAATCGTCGCTCTTAAAAAGAAAAGTTTAGTAAAAAGTGAACTGTTATTTCATTTCCCCTAGAAATTTCTCTAAAAAGATGGTAGTATACATTAACTTATGTCAAAGCTAAAAAATGAAACGTTTCTTTCCCCTCGTCAATCAGTCATTGCTGTTCTTGGTCATGTTGACCACGGTAAAAGCTCACTTCTTGACTATATCAGAAAGTCTAACACTGTTGACGGAGAAGCTGGTGGTATCACTCAGCGCATTTCTGCGTACGAAGTAGAAGTTACTATCGATAAAAAAACAAAGCGCCGCGTCACCTTCCTTGACACTCCTGGTCACGCTGCTTTTCAATCTATGCGTGAACGTGGTGTAGAAATTGCTGATATTGCCATACTCATTGTCTCTGCAGAAGACGGTGTCAAAGCTCAAACTCTCGAAGCATGGAAAACCATTGATGCACGGAAACTCCCTTATATCGTCGCTATTAATAAAATAGACAAGCCTGGCGCTGATATACAAAAAGCGAAAAATTCACTTGTCGAACATGGTATTTATATAGAAGGCTATGGAGGTGACGTACCTTGTGTTGAGATTTCTGCAAAAACAGGTCAAGGTGTCGACTTCCTCCTCGAGACTCTCGTCATTCTTACTGATATGCATGATCTAACTTGTAATCTTTCAAGTAACGCAACTGGTATTGTTCTTGAAAGTTTTGTCGACAGCAAACGAGGCATCTCAGCAACCCTCGTTATTAAAGACGGAACACTTCCTGCAACCGGAGCCATCGTCTCTGGTACTGCCATCTCCCCTATTCGTATTATCGAAGATTTTACTGGTAAAGCAACTCGTGAACCAAAAGCAGGTCAACCAATACTCGTTACTGGTTTTGACGAAATTCCGAGCGCTGGTACTATTTTTGTTTCTTCAAGTGACAAAAAAGAAATGGAAAAGCTGGTTACTCTCTCTCGTTACAATAAAGTAAAAGAAGTGCTCGATCCACGCATTTACAGAAATGCAAAAGTTGTCATTCCTGTGGTTATTAAAGCTGACTCTCTCGGCACGCTCGATGCTGTCGTCTCTGATCTCAAAAAACGAGAAACAAAAGATATTAAAATTAAAATTGTCGCAAAAGGTATAGGACCTCTTACCGAAGGAGATGTCATGCTTGCCTCTTCTGACAAAGCTTCTGTCATCGTTACTTTCGCCGTTAAAGAAGAGAGAAAATCTCTCGACCAAGTAGAGCGCTTTGGGTTCACCGTTCATGCTTTTGATATTATTTATAAACTCACCGAATGGTTTGATACGATCGTTGAAGAAAGAATGCCTTACGAAGAAGTCGAAGAAATACTTGGTAAGCTTACCGTTATCAAAACATTTAGCGTACAAAAAGATAACCATGTTATTGGTGGAAAAGTGACCGAAGGCAAAATGATACTTGGAGCAAATGTTAAAATTGAACGCCGTGGCTTTGAACTTGGTAAAGGTAAAGTTAGCGAACTACAGTCCCAGAAAATAAAAACTAAAGAAGTGCTCGCTGGCACTGAATGTGGTCTGATGATCGAATCAAAGACAGAAATGATTCCTGGAGATGTAGTCACTGCTGTCGTTATTATCAAAAAGAAATTTGCTTAATATATGAATCCATTTCCTAATCCAGTCAATGAAGAAGGCCTTTCTCGCCGCCAAATACAAGTCGGACTGAAACTTCGTGAAATAGCACAGTCTTTTTTTCAGCGTGAGTCATCTGGACTTTCACTTATTACTGTCACTCGTGCAAGTATTTCACCTGACTTTCGTAGTGGTACTATTTTTATTACAGTACTCCCTGAAAGTAAAGAACAAGCAGCTCTCGACTTTGCTAGAAGAATGCGCACTGATCTTCGCACTAAAATAAAAAAAGAGATGCAAATTAAAGCCATACCTTTTGTTGAAATTGAAATAGATTTTGGAGAAAAAAGTAGGCAACATATAGATCAATTGCTACTCCAAGATAAGGCGATGCACATGAATGACAAACCAAGGAAAGCCGAAGAAGTTGTTGAAATGACAAAAGAAGTAAGCGAAGAAGAAACAGAGAATATAGATAATGAAGAAAAATCTGACGAGCCAAAATAATAAATAAGGTACGAACAAGTGTTCGTACCTTATTTATTTCTTTTTATAAAGAAATTGAAATAACTTTCAAACAAAGAGAAGATATTGTTAAATGTAGTTTCATTTTTAAAACACCTCGGTTACTATTTGTAAGAAAAAGGTTAAGAGTCTTTCTTGTAAGGCTCCATATACTGAAGCTTGGGGTATGAATACATTAATAAATGAGAAACTTGGTGGTAGAATCCTCCTCTCGTATTACTCTATTTGAGATCTTCACCTTTTGATCAAAGATTTCCTTGGGTTCTTGAGAGAAAATTCTCATCGATTGTAGTTAGTATCTCGCATACATACCGCACATCTCAAACGTATCTGTATGGTCGATGAAATAGACTACCTCATACTTGATGACACTCTCTGTTTACTAAAGCGCCATAAGCAAAGCCTCAAGTGCAGATTTTTCACTTGTAGCATTTGGATTCACTGCTCGTAATTCACGAAGTGCAGTATCAATTTTCTTGTCTATTTTAGTCCACTCTGTAGTATTTCTAGCCTTGAGTACTGGCTGAGCTTGGTCCCATGCATATTCAAGGTCTTTAATGCGGACTGTTGCAGCTGTTTGATTACCAGTATTTAATATATCAAGGGTGTCTTGTGTGATAGTTTTAAATGTAGATACATCGCCAAGTGGTGACATTGTTGATGTGGGAGCACCAGAAATTACTGGTGTAGCTACTTTAGCTTGAAGTTTAGAGTGTAGGATGTGATAACCTGTTCCTCCAATAACAAGAAACAAAGCTAGGACAACTGCTGTTTGCCACAATCCTCCCTTCTCTTGTGACTCATCGGTATGCTCTGATGTAGCAAATGCTATAACATCACGCTTTGTTAATGAAAGATAAGTAACAATGGCGAGTGTACAGACAAGGAAGATAACGCTCGTTACTGTAGCACCAAGCCCTATCCCACCATGACTTGTAGGTTGAGAAAGGAAATCACCAAGGGAAGCTCCGAGCGGTCGAGTTAAGATATAAATAACCCAGAATGAAAGAACTGAGTTCATTCCAAATTTCCATAAAAAAGAAGTTACCGTGATAATTGCTATTACAATCAAACCGGTATTAAAATACCCAAGACTAAGCCCTTCAGCAAATAAATCACCGGTTGCCGTTCCTAGCGCAAAGGTGAAAAGAATCGCAAGCCAATAAAAAGACTCTCTTTTCCTTGTAAGTATAGAATGAATTGAGAGTGTTTTCTCCTTGAGATACCAAACGAGGAACGTGAGTGCTAAGAATCCCGCAAACAGCATAGTACTCCATTCAAGAGGAAAGCCCAGCTTATCTGTAAGATTGTCAGTAATAAGTGTTCCAAACACACTCACAAGAGCGACTGTTAGCCAATAGACAGTAGGAATATACTTTGTTGCTTTGAGCTGAAAGTAAGTACCGTAACTAGAAACAACCCTGTGACAACAGAAGTACCGGTAAGACCAAAATTTAAACTAACATTAAGGAAGTCTGCTACTGTTTCTCCGACAGTGGTACAGAGGATTTTAATAATCCAAAAATAGGCTGTGACCTCTGGAACCTTGTTTACTATTTTTTTACTTAGTCTAAGCGAACTCTTATTGGTAAAGTATAACATACTACTGTATTAGTTTAAGATATTGCCACATTTTTTTAGTATCTTGTTATACTATACGATAGGGTGTAAGTATAGACTAATCAAATAAACAAATATGAAAAAATCAACAGCATTCGTATCGATTCTTTCATTATCTACTGTTTTTGTGTTAACAACACTTAACGTATTTGCAGAAAGTAATGATTTTGAATCAAAGAGACAAACTTTAGGAAGCGCAGATCCTAAACCGGAACATGGTGACAGACAAGAAAGGGGTGGTCAAAATAATGAAATGAGAAATGAAGTAAAAGATGAACGTGATAATCAAGATTCTGAAAGAGACAATGAAACTGAGGAAGACACGACAGAAATGTCACTTCATGATCATGTATCAAATGCACCTGACATTAAAATTGCGGTGACACTTCCAGAAATAAGTAGTACAACCGTGAGCACCTACGCTGATGTAGTTTCTGTACTTACTCAGTACCAAAATACTATTAAAACTATAACGACAAGTGGAACACTAGTTGATGCAAGCTCTACGCTCACCATACAGGAACAAGCCATTTTAAGTAAACTAATGCGCAAGCATACTGATAGCTTTGACTATCTCAAGGCTCGAGCAAATGATCTCTCTCTACAAATTAAAGATCTTATCGATGTTCTTACTCCGCTTGGAACAACAACGATCAGTCCCTCATTTAATCTTAAAAATCTAATTCTTTCACAACTTAAAGATTTTAGAGGAGCTATCAATGATCTTAAAGACTTAGGAGACACGAGCGTTGACATTATTAGACTTGTCCGGAAATAATTAATCCCCTATACTATAACCATACTCATTTATGATACTTCATATGGATCTCAACAAAATTCTCTCAACCAAGCGTA
>JAYTSG010000022.1:0-5512 GCA_043745785.1 bacterium
AATAATATTTGATATAGACATGAGTTACTGAGCATTTAGTGTTGCTGCCATTTCTAAAAAGCAAGGAATTTCCTTGCTTTTTAGAAATTACTTACTTACTCTAATAAAAATCTACTGCAATTTACAATTATTAAATGTCTCTTTTCCATTTTCAGAAATACTACCCATTTCTCCTTTACTGGTATACACGAGACTACCATCTTTACTCTGGAACATTGCATTCAAAGAAATACTATTTTTTGGAATAAACAACTCTACATCTACGTTTCTTGTCCCACGAGAATCTACCATACTAATCGACATTTTTGGGGAATAGTTTACAGTGAACTTTGAGGTATCACTACAAACAAAGAGAATACTCGAATTCTTTGAGGGAAGCGGGGTAACAACAATTGCTTTACTCGGTGAGCCAATACTATTTTTTGCAGTCTCTTTGTTTGGTTGTGACTGCTTTTTGAAAGTCTTAGTAGGAGTAACTACTCCATCACCCTTATTACTCATCATTGAATACGCAACGACTATACCAGCTAAACCTAAAATAACTAATGCTAGATTTATATTTTTCTTACTCATGTGTATAGTATATCGACACTTATCACTTTTACAAAAAAGCTATACACAGCTATTTTAAGTTTTAATACTTGAATGAATAAAGTAAGGTAAATATTGTTGTGAAAAATTCATTCACAATTTTGCTGTAATGAAGATCCTTTGCTTGAAGGCACCAGAGATCAATCTTAGTTACAAGATATGAACTACTACAAATATATATGCTAATGCACTTTTATCTAAAGGCGGATAAGTATTCTTTAGAGTAAACAATAGCGAGCGAGACTTTGGACTACTACTACAGGAAGTAGTAAAGTGTATGATGAAATTTCTAGCTTTTTCTTATTAGAAATAAGTAGTCAATTTCAACTCTTCGAAGCTAACTTAGTAAAGGTATATCCTGGACTAGCTTCTAGAGATTTAAGGAAAGTGTTGTACAAGAAAATGAAGATCTCGTAGCAGAGTTATTCCCTTGCATTCTCCGCGTTAACACTGACGAGGCACTTAGGTGTTATGCACACAAAGAATGTGCCAGGAAACTGTCGGTTCCCCACACTCCTCCTTACTATAGTTCTCACAGCAAAGCTACGAGGTATTCAATGCAAATTAAATGCGAATGAAAACAATAACCAAAAACCTTTTTATTCCATATGCACTTTCTCTCTTTCTTCCAATAAAGTGGCGAGCACAGGATACTCCAAGAGTTCTTCATCTTCTTTAATAAGTTCTTTAGCATATTTACCCGCCAGTTCGACAAGTTTCGGATTTTTGAGTGCCTCCATAGCCATATCACTAATACCCCACTGCTTACCGTCGATGAGCGCTCCTATGCCGCGCTCTTGCATATCGATTTCTGCAAGCTCAAACCCATTTTTTGCTTTGACTAACGCGTTTAGTCGCTTTTCCGTCTTCTCACTCTCACTACCACTCACTACATAACAGTACGATGCATGCTCTGCCCGTCCTACACGGCCACGAAGTTGATGAAGCTGTGCTAATCCAAATCTATCCGCCCCTTCGATGACAATCAGGCTTGCATTAGGAATATTTACACCAACCTCTATGACACTCGTAGCGACTAAAATATCTGCTTTTTTGTCCAGAAAATCTTGCATTACTACTTCTTTATCTTGCGACTTCATCTTACCGTGTATGCTATCAACGACTAGTTCAGGGAAAACTATTTCTCCTAAATACTGTGCCTCTTCTTCTACAGAACGAAGATTCTTAGCGCCTTTATCTTCATCACTTTTTTCTATACGAGGGCAAATGACATAGATCTGCCTCCCCTTTTTTACTTCTTGCCTCATATGTTCATGCATTTGCTTTCTCTCATTTTCACTTTTTATGAGTTTGGTCTCAATTGGTTTCCTTCCTTTAGGGAGTTCATCCAAAATAGATAAATCAAGATCACCAAACATCGTGAGAGCAAGCGTACGAGGTATCGGTGTTGCTGACATAGAAAGGAGGTGAGGTATTTTAATGAGAGGATTATCCAAGCTTTCTAGTTGCCCTTTCTGTGCAAGCTTCTTTCTCTGCTTAACACCAAAGCGATGTTGCTCATCGATGACAACCAGAGCAAGCTGATGAAAAGCGATACTCTTTTGTATAAGGGCGTGAGTACCGACCACAAGAGAGATATGCCCTTCTTCCATCCAGGTAATGAGTTGCCTTTTTGAAATCTGAGCCGGAATACTCGCATCTGTTTTACTCGGAAACTTTTTACAGACGGCGCTTGTAAGAAGTCCGATAGAAAGATTTGTATGTGCGAAGTATTCGCAGAAACTATCAAAATGCTGTTTGGCAAGTATTTCTGTTGGTGCCATATAAGCAACCTGAAAAGGCATCTTGTTACCCTCATGTCTACTCATAATAGACGCATAAATGGCACAGGCAGCCACAAAGGTTTTTCCACTACCAACATCTCCCTCGAGAAGGCGTCCCATAGGCTCATTTTTGCCCATATCAGCGAGTATAGTAGTAAGTGCGTCTTTCTGAGCACGAGTCGGGGGGAATGGTGCGTTTCGGAGGAAATCTGCGACCACCTTTTCATTACTTATAGCATACGCTGGAGAATGTTTAAGCCTAGCCTTCTCTTTTTCTGCAAGTAACTTCATCAGAAATATTTCTTGAAAAGCAAAACGCTTCCTTGCAGCAATAGTGAGTTCCTTGTTTTTAGGAAAATGTATATATAGTAGAGCGTCTTTCAAAGAAGGAAGTGAAAGAGTAGCTACAATAGAGCTGGGCAATGGATCAACCATGTCGAGCAACACTCCACCTTCTATAGCTTTTTTAAGGAGATGATAAAGAAAATTTGAAGTCACTCCTTTTGTTTCCCTATACACAGGAATAAGAAAAACTGAGATGTTTTCTTTTTTACTCTGATCACTAAAAAGCGAGTCTTCAAGATGGGGAGTGATGAGTGGAGCTTTTTCTATATGAGGATTTGAAAGAAGTAGTCCTTTCGAGTCTTCCCCGAGAGTACCCATGATTTTGACTCTTGACCCTTCTTCATACATTTTCCCAATGTATGGCTGATTAAACCAGATGAGGCGTACAGAGCCCGAGTTATCATACACAACAGCCTCGGTCAGTGGTATATGTCCCTTAAAACTTCTTCTTATTTTTACTTTTTCAAGGATACCGTAGAGAGTGATGAGGTCGCCCTTTTTCCCATGAGAAGCACCTGATTCTTCGTGTTCATCTGCGTAACGCACAGGAAAATAATAGACTAAATCTTTTATAGTCAGTAACCCAAGCTTTCTAAGGCCTGCTTCATGATCTTTATCTATTTTACTAAGGCTTTTTAATGGGGAAAGAAGATCCATCTTATTGTCTGAAACGAGGATTAGCGGTATAGAGTATGAGTGATATATTGACCATCATCAGTATGAAAAGGAGCATCGACATAGGTGAATAGCCTTTTTGAGCAAAGTCGATATACAGTGAGAGGCCCAGCACCATAAGACTAGCAACAAGCGGGAGTATAGATCTCATGAGTCCAATGACAAGGAGACCGAGCACGACAAAGAAACCGTGCCATAAGGAATAGACTACCTCAAATGGTATATATGCCCCGATGCAACCAAAGAAGCCTTCCTTGACGACAGATACATTGCCAAGTAACTGATTGATATGTGGATAGACGAAAAAAAGTCCTATGGAGAGACGTAATAAAAGTGGCCAAATTCGTGCTAAATACATAGTAAAAGTGTAACACTTTTTGAGAGACTTAAGAAGCTTCTCGGATGGAATACAGAAAAAACGATGCCAATGGCATCGTTTTTTCTGTATTCCATCCGAGAGAAAACCCTAATTCTTTACAATAAAATCTCGATAGTCAATCATAATATCTTTACTCCCTACTTTTGTCTTTGTATTATGAGTAATAACCGTCATTTTTCCAGAAATAGGTAAGAAAATACTAGCCATCACTTGAGTGCGGAATACTTCTTTATCCCCACAATCAGTAGTTTTAACAAAGGAACAGTCACGACCAAGAGCAAATCCTGCATCAGTACTAGCTTTAGGCAATGCTATAAGTGTCGAAGTTGCCACTACTCCATCTTCCCCAACTTTAGCTATCTCAATAGTATTTTCATCATTCTTTTTTGCGAATATCATTTGAGTACTACTAGCGCTCACTTTACCAAGAACGGTATCATATTTTTTCATCTTTTGATCTTTATAAGTTAGTACTCCATAATAACCTTGTGAGCTTGAGGCTTTATTGTTTACAGAAAGAAGAGAGTAAGAATCATTTACTGTTAAAAGCGTGTAGAACTCTGAAGCAGTAAGAGGTAGAAATGGGTGGGAAGTAATAAAGGCATGAGTTTTGGTACTGGAACTTAGTACTCCACGCTCTGCTATAACACAGTCACTTCCACCGACGCTTTGCCGACAGGAAAGTGTCGCTGTTTTGTTACCTTCGACATCATTTGCTGTAATAAGATCATAAGGTATCGTATTGACCTTCTTTTCATTTTTGACAAGCTCCTTATTTTGAACGTCTAAGATAGCTACTTGCGTCCGAAGTACATTGCTCGTTTTTTGTTCTTGCAAGTACGAATAGCTTCCTACGAGAGAAGCGATAAAAATAATAAAGATAAGGGATTTGGCAAAGAGTTTCATCACTTTATTTTACCACGGGTGATACTCTCTTCCAAGAGCGTTTCGTGCGTAACTTTTCTTAGTGTGGCATTATTTCTTTAAGTATTTCTACCCCTTTTACAAGATCAGATTCTGGCACAAAAATGTCATAAGGAACTCTACCATTGGATACTCCTAGTATTCCTGGCAAATAACTATCATTACTGGTGACAATGACAACTTTTATATTGACTTCCTCTAGTTGACTCTTAATAAAAAGCGCTTGCTCTTCATCACGAGCAACAAATAGTTTTTTCATAGAGTTTAAGTATAAACTTTTTGAGGGTGTGTGCAACTTATATTGGAGCACTCATTGTGCGCCTACTAGGACTCGAACCTAGGACCAGACGTGTATAAGACGTCCGCTCTACCAACTGAGCTATAGGCGCAATTGTTCACAAAGAATACTTTGTAAAGTGTCATTACTATAGCAAATGTAAGCGAAAAATGAAACAGTGCCTTAAATATCTTTTTCACAAAACGGTGACTAACCATCTTGCAAGGAAAAAGGAGAAAGAGTATAGTACTATTACATCTCATTTGCATAGGGCAAATGAGATGTACCAAGAGGAGTACGCTAAATGACAAAAAGTGATCTACACTCACTCGGAGACTGTTTTGCTGGAGTACCCCAAGGTGCATGGAAAGGAGAGCATCCCGACGCTCATGCCGCACTTACTGAAGATTGCCTTGGCGGTGACATACACCTGGCCAACATCAACATTCAAAAAGGAAGGAACCCCCTTCCATCCAAGCAACCTAGCAAGAAAAGTAGGCCGGCAGGCTCTTGCAAGTACGAATAGCTTCCTACGAG
>JAYTSG010000023.1:0-4263 GCA_043745785.1 bacterium
ATAGAGAGTCGTTTCGACTAAGTAAGGTTAAACTAGATATATATGATTTGCATAATCAAAACATAGCAGTGAATAAACGTTTGCATTCTGTACTTGTAAATATGGACATGGATTACGGGTAAAATAGTAAGTACTCATTTTCCAAAATGACAAATCTATAAATAATGACAAGGGGAGTATATTTCTTCTGACCTTATTTACTGCTCACTACCTGCCCGTCCTTACTATCTTTAACAAGATAGCCAAGATCAGCCAAGGTATCTCTTATCTCGTCAGACTTGGCATAGTTATTTGCTTTTCTGGCAGCGAGCCTTTCCTCAAGAAGAAGAGAAATAGTTTCAGAAAGAGGTGTTTCATCTTTTTTGATATCTTTAAAACCAAGTCCGAGCGTCATATCCATAGCAAGAATAGTCCTGTACTTTATCTTATCATTTAGTTTTTCATCTTTTACCATATTCCATAGTATGGCGAGAGCTTGCGGAGTCCCTACATCATTAAATAAAGCTTTGTAGTAGGAAAGCATCGTTTCTCTATCAGGATTTTCGTTTGATTCTTTGTAAAAGTGACTCCATTCTGTGACGAGATCACACAGTTTTTTATAAGCAACAGCTGACCCTGTGAGCGCTTCAAAAGAAAACATTTGTTCAGTGCGATAGTGCGCAGTGAGGAGATAATATCTAAAAGCAAGAGGGTCTATATCTTTATCTAAAATACTCTGCAGACGGAGAAAATCACCGCTTGATTTTGCCATTTTTCCTCTACTGTCTGAGAGCCAGTCATAGTGTAGCCAATAGTTAACAAAATGAGTCCCTGTGGCTGCTTCACTCTGAGCAATTTCATTAGTATGATGCACGGTAACATGTTCTTTACCCCCGGTATGTATGTCAAAGTGATTACCAAGGTATTTCATAGACATTGCAGAGCATTCTATGTGCCACCCAGGAAAACCAACACCCCAGGGAGAAATCCATTCCATCTGCCTTTTTTGAACTAGAGTTTGTGCTTTGTCGGTAGAGTAAACCGAAGGCGAGAATTTCCACAATGCAAAATCAGTACTATTTCTTTTTCCTTTATGTTCTTCAACTCTAGCACCATTCCTTAGTCCTTCTATATTTAGTTTTGCAAAATCTGCATAAGAAGGAAAAGTCTTTGTGTCAAAATAAATACCGTCAGCTAATGTATAGCTATGACCTTTTGCTTCGAGATCTTGTATCAGCTTTATTTGTTCTTCAATATGGTCGGTTGCTTTTGGGAAAAAGTAAGCATCTCTTGGTATATGTAAGAGGTCGAGACATTTAAAATAATCGTCCGTATACAATTGGGCTATTTCCCAAACGCTTTTACCCTCTCTCACAGCACCTTTTTCCATCTTGTCTTCACCTGTATCTGTATCATCTACGATATGACCTACATCAGTAATGTTAATAATATGTGTTACATCATACCCTGCAGTAACAAGAAGACGTCTTATTGTATCTGCAAAAACTACTGCTCGCATGTTGCCAAGATGTTGATAATGATAGACAGTCGGTCCACAAGAATAAATACCAACTTTCCCTTCCTGTATCTCCTTGAACTCTTCAAGTTTTCTTGAGAGTGTGTTGTAAAAGTGTATCTTTATTTCTTCCATAGGTATTCTTTTTATTCTAGCATAAACAAGGTATACTTAAAGTATGAAGATTCACACTAATATAACTACTAGTATGGTTAAAAAACCACAGTTTAAAAAGTTTTTTTGGGCTGTTTTAGCATTCTCTCTCCTTTCTTTTGGTTGTGGATACGTTGCCGGAGCGAAAAGGCATAGTGATTTTGCAGAAAATGGTAAGACAGAAAGTAAGAGACTTGGTGAAGTGAAGCAAATACTCGATGAATCCTTTTTTTCCTGGAACGCTTCTACATCATTACCTACCGACAAAGAACTTGAGCTCGGGATGGTCAAAGGTTATGTTGACGCCTACAAAGATCCGTACACGACATTTTTTCCACCGGTAGAGTCAAAGAGTTTTCAGCAGGAAGTTAAGGGTTCTTTTGGAGGTGTTGGTATGCAGGTAGAAAAGAAAGGAACACAAATTGTCGTCACGACACCTCTAAAAGATAGTCCGGCTATGAAGGGCGGAGTACTTGCGGGGGACACTCTGCTTTCTGTTGATGGTATCAGTTCCGATAATAAAACTGTTGAAGAAGTAGTGAATAAAATACGTGGTGAGATGGGAGCAGAAGTGAAACTACAACTCATGCATAAAGAAGGTTCTGTTTATGAAGTTAAGCTCATTCGTAGCGAAATCAAGATACCGACTGTTGAAACACAGAAAAAAGATGGTGTCTTTATTGTGAGAGTTTTTAATTTTTCAGAAGGTTCTCCAGACCTCTTTAGAACAGCAATGGATGAGTTTAGAGAAGCAGGGACACAATATATGGTGCTTGATCTTCGAGGTAATCCAGGAGGATATCTTGAAGCAGCAGTGAAAATGGGTAGCTACTTTTTCCCAGAAGGCACCATTATCGTCAAAGAAGGATCAAAATCAGATACATCTCTAGAGTCTAGCTCTTCCCGTAGCTATGGTTACGATTATTTCAACAATGGTCTCCGTATGGTTGTGCTTGTCGATCAAGGGTCTGCTTCAGCAGCTGAAATTTTGGCAGGAGCGCTGAAAGATCATAATAAGGCAAGAATAGTGGGAAAAACTACCTATGGTAAAGGCTCAGTACAAAAGCTCGTGAATTTTGATGACGGTAGTTCATTGAAGGTGACAGTCGCAAGCTGGTTTACTCCAAAAGGTACCTCTATATCACTACACGGTATCAAACCTGACGTTGAAGTAGATTTTGATCTTGAAAAGTATAAGAAAGATAAAATAGACACTCAGTTAAATAAGGCGATAGAGGTGGTGAAGGGGATGTAGAAGACGTAAGATAAAAGTCATAAGAAACAAGAGTTAAAGAAAAAGAAGATAGAAGGATACTTAAAGAGGGAAGTAAAAATAATCTAATGAGTCTTTTCCAAAAGCTGTTCTCATCCCAGCCATTTATCCTGTTTTTGTAACGGAAATTCATTAAGAACTTCAGAATGAGCATGTTGGAGCAAAGAAAGAAGGAGAGATAAAGGTTTTCTTCACACAAGAAAACATCTGTGCAAGATTTTTTGTTTGAGTAGGCTTTTAGGATATTGGAAAAGAAAGTGTAGCTTTCCTTATCCTTCAATTTTTAGTAGTATAGAACTATGAAAGTTATACTTCTTCAAGATCTAACAAAATTAGGCAAAAGAGGTGAAGTAAGAGAAGTTGCCGATGGGTATGCAGTCAACGTGCTCATAGCTCAAAAAAAGGCTCTACAGGCGACTCCAGCAGAGCTTGCTAAGTGGAAGCAAGTAGGCGAAAAGAAAAAGAAAGAAAAAGATATTGCAGAAAAAAGTTTCTTTGACTTAATTGATGCTGTCAAAAAATCAGTACCAACTATTAGTGTGAAAAAACATGATAATGGGCATCTCTTTGCTGCCATTTCTGCCGAGCAAGTTGCAGACGCTCTCTTTACTACTACGCACATTTCTGTTAATCCGAGTCAATTAGAAATAAAAAGTGCTATCAAAGCGCTTGGTAATCATACGGTCATCGTCAAACAAGGTGATAAAAAAGCGGACCTTGTTATCTCAGTTGTCAGTGAAAAGTAAACTATGTTTTTAGATATTGCTATGGCGATACTCGTAGCAAAGCTAATAACACTCTTTTTGCATCAAGAGCTTTCTCTAACACTGCTCATGTTTGCTATAGGCTCCTCGCTTTTTCCTGATATCGACATAGTGAGTCCATATATCAAGAATATTTTCTCACGAAGAAAAGTTATCAATCATAGAACTTTTTTGCATTATCCGGCACTGTATATTTTACCTCTCGTCGTCATATCTTTTTATTCAGCAACGTTAGCATTTATTTTTACACTATGTATTTTCCTGCACTTTGTGCACGACACTTTTTTCCTCGGATGGGGAGTGATCTGGTTCTGGCCATTGAGGAGCACTCGTTTTAAATGTTTCCCAGACAGAGATGGAAAGATAGTAAATGTACCGCTCATCACTTGGGAAGAAAAAGAAGAGAAAGAACTCATAAAACGTTATCATAATCCACATTGGGTACGCGATTTTTATTTCAAACCAACTATTGTCGCGTATATTAGACCTCTTTCAAAACCCTCTCTCATAATTATGCATCCCAGCTATAAGGTTAAAGCGTAGAGTGAATCTCCTTCTTCTGTTTCTATAGGTATCTG
>JAYTSG010000024.1:0-7528 GCA_043745785.1 bacterium
CAGTGTTATCCTCGAAGATTTTGTACTCAAAACGAATCGTGGACCAAGGGATTATAGTGGTTAAATATATGAGGTGGACCCCAGAATTTTAAAGTACAAAAAATTCTAGAAAGATACGAGAAAGATTTTAAAAGTTTTATTAATCCTTTAAGACTTTTTTAGTAAAACAGACAAGACCTGTATCATGTGCCCATTCTTTATTTTTTATGTCACTCTTTTGTGAGAAATTGGCACACAGTTTATAGACAGCGTCTGTGGTGAGTGTATATCCCTTATCAACTGACAGAGAGAGTGATGACTTTGGTTGTTCTACGATTTGATAACCGTAACTAGTAGAAGTCTCTCCATCTTGCGGAACAGTCATTCCGTTCACATTACGCTGACCCAAATAAGACTCTTCGAGATTAGTTGGCAATTTACCCTTTGCTAATACATATGACTCGACGATATACGTAATATTTTGTAAATCAGTCAGTCTACTGTCATCAAATCGCCTGGATCTCATTTCACTTGGTGTGCCAAATAAATAAATGTTGTAACCAATAAGAGAAATAAGGAATGAAATAGAAAGACCCGAAAGTAGTACAGGAATTTTTGTTATTTTAGTAAAATCTCTTCTTAATGAATACCCGTAGTAAGTAAAAATGGCTACTGCGACAAAAAATATACTCATTACTTTTCCAATAAATCGTGAGGTAAGCTCCCCCCCTAAAAAGAGATAGAGCACAGATACAAGCGACCCTATAGCAGTTGCTAGTGCTAAGAATAAAACGAGATAGAGAAATATTTTTCTGACAGTTGTCTCTTTTTTCTCAGGAAATTTTTGCATGTCTTTTGCTATATACCATGAGAAGGCAAGATAGACAGGAAAAAGCACGGTGAGCGAAGAGAGAGCAAATCTCGGTAAACTGTCTGTAACTTGTCCGATATAATACGGAGTTACGCTTACTGTATCTGAAAATAGCTTATCGATGACACTAAAAAGCACAGAAAGAAGATTACCGACAGAAACAGAAAGTGCAACGACAGTAAATAAATGAATAAAAAAGTCTTTTATTGTTGTTTTTGTATCAATCATCTTGACAGTATACTCTTACTATCGTAAGAGTAAATAGACAATTTTATGATATAGTAGTCAAATGTCTCCTAAAAAGAAAGCTCTAATTAAAAAAGAAAAAACCCTCAAAAAGAAATTGGAAGAGACTGCTTTAAATGCAACCAGCTGGCTCGGCTCTATCGAGTCTCTCTTTACCCATACTTTCGTCTTTGTTGTCTCCTTTTCTCTGGTACTTTTTGGTATTCCTTTTGATAGAATGCTTCTCGTGCTCACTACTGTCCTTTCACTCGAGGCAATATATCTCGCTATTTTTATACAAATGTCAGTTAATCAAAGTGCTGTGAGACTAGCTCAAGTTGAGCATGATATCGAGGAAATTGCAGAAGATGTCGAGGAAATTGCAGAAGATGTAGAAGGTATTGAGAAAGGCGTTGAAGAAATTAGTGATAATGTCGGTGAGATGCAAGAAGATATGGAACATATAGAGAAAGACATCGATGAAATACAAAAAGATGTCGATGAAATACAAGAAGATGTAGAGGAGATACAAGGAGAATCTCAAGAAGAAATGAAAGGAAAATAGTTACTTTTAAAAGTTCCCAGAATCATACACTTAACACTTAGCTGTTTTAAGAAAGATCTCATTTATCCATAACCCTCCTTCCAAACTTGAAATAGCTCGCTTAAGAAGACGTCCCGATCATGAGACACTTTAGCTAAGAAGAAAACATTTCATATTTTTCAAGTATCAAGCAAAAAGATGAAATAACTCCCGTCTACAAAGAGCTACATGACTGTAGTGTCGTTTATCTATGAAGTAAACCTTATCTCATTTGCATCATGACCAAAGAAACTGATTTGAACAACTCGAAAAAATGATACAAAACCTAAGTAAGATGACATATGATAAAATGAACTTTGATAAAGAACTACAGAAATGAAATAAAAGTGACTACTCCTTTGTATTATGAGACTCCCTCACTCATGCCTTATCATGTTTAAACTAAAACCAAAAACAGTAGAAATAATAAAAAGAAAGCATTATCATGCTTATATCCTATTCTTCATACTCGGACTTGTAAGTGCTTTTACTTTTTCGTGGATCACAGCCTCTAAACTGTCCGAAATTAGTAGCTACGATCCTATCAGAAAAACGACGAGCAATAAACTTATCGCACCACTACTTTTAATAGGTGATAGCAAATCATCCCACCAAAATGATGGCTACTCAAGAGCAACTTCAAACTATATAGATGAAAAAATAAAAGATGGTACTGCTCAAAACATTGCGTACTACTTTAAAGATCTCACAAGCGGAGAATGGTCTGGGAACAACGAGAACGAAAGATTCGCCCCAGCATCACTCATGAAAGTCCCCGTCATGATCGCGGTTTTAAAGCAAGCAGAGATTGAACCAAAACTTTTAGAGAAAAAACTTTTTTACGACGGTAAAAAAGATCTGAATACTGTAGAATACTACAAACCAGAAAAAAGTCTTGAGCCACGAAAAGAATACTCTATCGAAGAACTACTTAACTACATGATAGTATACTCTGACAATAACGCTACATCTCTACTCCTCACTGTCATCTCAGCAGATAACCTCAAAGAGATTTTCGACGACTTAGGACTGCCTATACCTGAAGGAGTTGAGTCTGGTAGTGTTGACTATCTATCGACGAGACTTTACTCCCGACTTTTTAGAGTGCTCTACAACAGTACTTATTTAAACGAGGAGTACTCAATGAAAGCTCTTAAAATACTTACCGAAATAGACTTCCCAGAAGGGATCATGGCAAGTGTCCCAAAAAATATCCTTGTTGCAAATAAATTTGGCGAACGCACCGTCACAGAAAATGATGGTACCACTCTAGAACATCGAGAACTACATGACTGTGGTATTGTTTACGTACCGAACAAACCTTATCTCATTTGTATTATGACTAAAGGGAGTGACTTCAAGAAACTAGAAACCATAATACAGACTATTAGTAAAATGACGTACGACAAAATGACTACAAACTAAAAAGCTGGGCTTACACCACAGCAGATTAGATAACAATCTTTTAAATTGTTCTAGTTAAGTAGCTTCATCTCTCAGCATCTATAGTAAAATTAAAAAGCTACTGTATAAACAAATAGTTTTTTAATTTTTTAGTGCGTCGGGCTAGATTAGGTCACAAAACTACTCGCTGCGCTCGAGATGGTTCCGTGGCCTCGTATTCAAATCCTTTCGTTAGTGACGTAAGTCACTAACTTCACAGACTGACAGAACACAGTAAAAGCTCTGCATGTTAACCATGCAGAGCTTTTACTGTGTTTGTGCGCCGGGAAGGATTTGAACCTTCGAAGCCCGAAGGGCGACAGATTTACAGTCTGTTGTGATTGACCACTCCACCACCGACGCATTTTGTTTACAGATTATACACTTTTTTGACTCAATTGACAACTCGTTTCTTTCCGTAACCCTCTATCATAGTATAAAATAAGTTTTTTTATCAGTATAGATAAAAGAGGATAAAATGAATTGTGTGAATACTTTTTGGAGTAAGAGGGATTGATTCCCTTCCTTGATATCTAGACCTACTTTAGATTTCCTTGTTTTTCAAACAAAATGATAATTTCATTTTGTGTCTTTAGGAAGACACATCTCGTATTCATGATCTAAAAAATAAGTAATTGCTTTACCGAGAGCCATATCACCTTTTCCTTAGTCTTCATTCTCCTACTAACAGATTACTACAGTGTTACTCGTAGACACTATTCTAAACAATACTATTTGTATACTGATACTTTTAATAATATCAAAAAGGTTCCCGCAGGGAACCTTTTTGATATCTAATTAGAATCTTATTTCTTCCTTTTTATTTCAGGCTGAACTATACATGTAATTGGGCTTGGTATCTTTCTTGGCTTTCTTGCTTCAATAGAAAGCTCCCCTTTAGACATAGCAACTTCTGCTATACCCCCTTTCATAAACTTTCGAGAAAGCATTAGCGTCGCAACTTTATTCAGTATACTATTTTGTATATATCTCTTGACTGGTCGCGCTCCATAATGAGGGTCATAAGACTTATCAGAAATAAACTCTTTCGCCTCTTCTGTAACTTCCAAATAAATATTTTTTTCCAGAAGGCGTTTAGCGACAATATCAAGCTGTAACTGTACTATTTGCTTTATTTCTTCTTTCTTCAAGATGTCAAAAATAAGTATCTCATCGAGTCTATTCACAAATTCTGGCTTAAAGAATTCTTTGAGTGACTCCATCACACGAGCTTTCACTTTATCGTATTCAGTAGTAGCACTCGTGTCATTATTAAATCCTATTTGCTCCATTTTTTGTATATGTTGGCTTCCTATGTTAGAAGTCATAACAATAATAGTATTTTTGAAGTTTGCGACACGTCCTTTACTGTCGGTTAGTTTTCCTTCATCGAGCACCTGAAGAAGTACATTAAATACCTCTGGATGAGCTTTTTCTACTTCATCAAAGAGTATAACCGCGTAAGGTCTATGGCGTACTGACTCAGTAAGTTGTCCCGACTCTTCATGCCCAACATAACCAGGAGGAGAACCAAGGAGTTTTGAAATACTATGCTTTTCCATGTATTCACTCATGTCTATTTTAATCAGTGCGGATTCATCATTAAACATAAACGATGCAAGAGCTTTCGTTAGTTCTGTTTTACCAACTCCCGTTGGACCCAAAAACATAAACGATCCTATTGGACGCTGAGGATCATTGATACCTGCTCGTGAGCGTCTAATAGCATCAGAAATTTTAATGATAGCTTCTTTTTGGCCAATAACTCTTGCTGAAAGGTAGTCTTCCATTTTAGTTAACTTTTCCTCTTCCTCTTCTAGCATTTTAGTGACCGGAACACCTGTCCACTTTGCAACAACAGTAGCGATATCCTCCTCCCCTATTTCTTCCTTGAGGACGCGACGTGACTTTTGAACTTTACCAAGCTTCTCCACACGTGTTTTAAGCTCCTTTTCAAGCTCAGGAATGCGACCATATCGTATCTCGGCAGCCTGAGTGAGGTCAGCTCTCATTTCAGCATTTTCTGCTTCAAGTCGCAGTGATTCGAGAGATTTTTTTATTTCACTCATTTCTGAAAGAATTTTCTTTTCATTGGTCCACTTCATTTCGAGCTCACGAGTACGCTCTTTAATATTAGCAATTTCTTCTTCAATATTTTTGACACGCATTTCTGTACTGACATCATCATCGTCATCATGAGCACTAATTTCTTTCAAAAGAGCTTCGCGTTCAATTTCTAGTCTCAATATTTTACGATGAGCTTCTTCTAGGAGTGGTGGCTTATTTTCAAGAGCAATACGATGTGAGGAAGCAGCCTCATCGATGAGGTCGATAGCCTTATCTGGAAGAAAGCGATTCGTGATATAGCGCACAGAAAGCTTCACACTTGCAATGAGAGCGTCATCAGTAATACGCACACCGTGAAAGAGTTCGTACTTTTCTTTGAGACCACGTAAAATAGCCAGAGTATCTTCTTCGCTTGGTTCTTCAACATACACCGGCTGAAAACGCCTTGCAAGAGCTGGATCTTTTTCTATATGCTTTTGATACTCTTTGATAGTTGTTGCACCAATAGCTCGTAGTTCACCACGAGAAAGTGCCGGTTTGAGCAGATTCGCGGCATCTGCTGAGCCTTCTGCTGCACCTGCCCCAACGATAGTGTGTATTTCATCAATAAAAAGAATAATTTTGCCTTCACTCCTTTCTATTTCTTTCATAATAGCTTTGAGACGCTCCTCGAATTCACCTCGAAACTTTGTTCCGGCAATAAGCATTCCAAGGTCAAGTGATACAAGCTCTTTATCTTTCAAACTGTCTGGCACATCACCCTTTGCTATACGGATAGCGAGACCTTCGACAATAGCAGTCTTGCCAGTACCTGCTTCTCCTATAATGAGTGGATTATTTTTTGTACGACGAGAAAGGATTTGCATCAAACGCATAATTTCTGCATCTCGTCCGATGACAGGATCGAGCTTGTCCGCACGGGCCATGTCGGTAAAGTTCCTTGTAAACTTTGCGAGAGCTTTATTTTTTTTAGGAATTTCAGCTTCGGTAATATTCTGAGCGCGGAGTTCTTCAAGCACTTTATACGCTTCATCTTTATCAATACGAAAACGTGAGAGTACTTCTTTAACAGGTCCTACTTGGTCAAGAAGAGAGAGGAAAAGATGTTCGGTTGAAATAAATTCATCTTGAAAATCTTGTGATACTTTCATGCTATTTTCAAGTGCTGCTGCAAGCTCTGGAGTTAGATACATCTGAAATGATGGACTCATCGTACTGCCGGCTCCTGGCACTTCAAGAGCTTCAATAATATTATCAGAGAGGTGCATCACGTCTATTTCGAGACGCTCAAGTATAGCCATGACTAAAGAATCATCTTGAAGAAGAAGTGCAGCTAAAAGATGTAGCGGGTTGACTTGATTTTGTCCTCGTTCTATAGCGAGCTCGTGAGAGCGACGTATAGCATCCTTTGCTTTAGTGGTGAAATTGTTAAACATTGGGGGCATGATGTAGTAATTAGTTCTTCGATCTTGATAATGAGTAAATGCAAACCCTAGTCGGCAGTATCATTTCAAATAAACACTTTCCTAATCTATATATTGTATCAGAGTTCAGCACTCTAGTCGCGGTGGATAGGCATTCGTTGCGGTATCTATTATTTCTATCGTTTTAAGTGACTCTTGTCAAATGGAACATCAGATAGCGGCAGGAATACCTTATCTCTAAACTCACTTAATTTTGTAGTCTCTTCTCGCAACATCTAATGCTTCTACAAGCTTTACCCCGTCAAATGTTGCTACCGTGAGTGAACTAAAATCATTTTTAATATCTTCAAAAGAAAGAGTCACCGGCTTTGAAACATCCCAAGGGTTAACAATGATGATGGTTTGTTGCTCTGGATCAACCTCAGCTATTGCGTAGACGTGATTTGTAATAAATAAAAAGTTATTTTTGATTCCTTTGTATGGGGCAAACCCTATAACCTTGCCGAAAGTCCTAAGAACTTTATTTTTAATAGCTTGCAACCTTTTACTACCCAGAGTAATAACTTGTGTGTTTGGGTCAAAATTTTCAAGCAAACTATCAAGTTCTCTTTTTTTATCCTCATCTAGTTGCGACAAACTCTCTCCAGATTTTTTCGGGTAAAAAGCCTCCACTTTTGCATACTCACCAGCTAAGACAGAGAAAACGTAGTCTTCATAGCCTCCTTCCGCGAGCAGTCTATCAACTTTACCATGTTCATACTTAATAAAAGCTGACTCGAGAGCTACAAAACCTTCTCCTCCTTTGAGGGGTTTAAATTTCTTCCGAAGGTCAGGCAACAGTTTCCTACGAGTATTTCGTTTCAAGAAATTAGGATTTTCATGAGGCTGTAATTCTTCTTAAGCAACCTCAACCACTTTCCCTTCTTTTTCAAGTAA
>JAYTSG010000025.1:0-13564 GCA_043745785.1 bacterium
GATGACATCAGTATGGTGTCACGCTTGGTAAGTTTTACAAATTTGTGTACTTTATTTGCAATGCGACCAAGTGCTGCGAACTCTTCCCCTTGCGCACCAGTCGCCATGACCACGAGTTTGTTATCTGGATACTTCACCATGTCTTCAATAGGAATGAGTGTTTCAGGACGAACTTTAAGTAAATTAGCAAGCTTTGCTACTTCAACGTTAGTTTTCATGCTACGTCCTTCAACCACGACTTTCTTTCCAAAGCGTTCTGCTGTTTCAAGCATAAAGAGCATGCGCTCTACCTGTGAAGCAAAAGTACTGACGATCAGTCTTCCCGGTGTCTCACGGATAACATTCTCAATGTTTTTATAGACGACGCGGTCAGAAATAGAGAAACCAGGATTCTCACAGTTAGTTGAGTCAGTCATAAGAAGGAGAGTATTTCTATCCTCAAAGAACTTGTAACGCTCGAGCTCTTCTGGGGTAGGATTCCCATCATCATGATCAAGTCTAATGTCGCCAGTATGGACTATATCTCCATAAGGTGTTTCGATAACAATACCCATAGAGTCGGGGATAGCATGAGTTACTGCAAAGAAACGAACACGAAGATCCCCGAGAGTGATAGATTCACCTTTTTCTACAACATTAATGGTCAGTGGTGGATTCTGAGGGAATTCTTCTTGTCTCTTCTTGATCATGAGTGAAGTAAAAAGTCGGGCAAAGATTGGCGGATTGCCAACACGTGGTGAGATGTAAGGTATAGCTCCAATGTGATCGAGATGTCCATGAGTGACGAGTAATGCCTTGATTTTATGTTTACGGTCTTCGATGTAGCGGGTGTTTGGTAAAATGAAGTCAATACCAGGAGTATGGACCTCTGTAAATTGTACACCGCAGTCTATGAGCAAGATGGTGTCCTTGTACTCGACCATACTCATATTTCGGCCAATCTCTTCTACTCCACCTAAGTTGATGACACGAATGTCTCCATCCTTGAGCGGAGGTATAACGGCGTCTGCTTTATTTTGAGAGTCTCTGTCTCCTCCTTGTGGAAAGCGTCGAGGGAAATTATCTCTTTTGTTAAATTTTTTTCCAGAAAATGTTTTTGTGGGCATGTTTCCTACAGTAGTACTAGTTGTTCCGTTTACTCCTGTTAGATTTGTTTCTGTTGGGTTCATGTATTTTTTGTTAGTTTATTTTTTAATGAAGAATTCTTTCGAGCCATACGATCACTCTCTGTCTGTAAGAAAATTTCCACACCCTTTCAGTCTCCATATACCATGAGGTAATATCGGTAAATCGAGAACTTTCGTTTATGCTATAAAGGGGGAGCGTCGCATGTATTTTATTGCTCTTTATGTAAAGTAGTTTTGGATGATAGAGAAAAATGGCTGGTGTCTCGGCATAGAGTTCTTGTTCTATTTCACCTGCGAGTTCTTCTCGACGAGTCTCATCTTCTTCTGATCGAAGACTCTCTAAGTTTTTATCCATCTTGGTGCTGGCGTAGCCAGCAATATTGAGTCCAGGATAAGCTCTTTGTGACGAGTGCCAAAAGGCATAGAGGTCAGAGACGTCTTCGATAAGGGTTCCAGAAAGTACTACTTGGAAGTCTCTATTCTTTATGACTCTCTGATTAAGATCAACAAATTCAAAAATTTGTACAGTTGTGTGCATTCCTATTTTGTCCCACTTTTTCTTTACTTCATCCGCAAGTTTTCTATTTTCTTCAGAGTTACCGATAGTAAGAGTCAGAGAAAGTGTAGAGCTTGCATTTTTCCTTTTGAAGGCACTATTACGGATGAGTTCCTCTGGGTTGCTCTTTTCAGGATTTTCATTATTACCCGTAGTTCCAAAAGGATCGTGAGTATAAGCAATACCGACTCCATCGCCGTAAAGATTTTTAAGAAGATCTTCTTTATTCAAGGCAATTGCGAGTGCTTTTCGTATATCTTTATCAGCAAGGAAGGCTTCTTTGTTTGGATTAAAAAAAAGCGAAAATGTTTGAGGTAGCGTCGTCGTTTCACTCGGTGTAACTACCTTTGGAAAATTTTCAGTAGCAAAATGAGATATCACTGAAAAGCTGTCTATTTCTCTATTTTGAAAGGCTTGTTCAAGGAGCTTTTCTGTTTGATAGGAGCGTATGGTGAGAGTTGTTATGTAAGGTCTTCCAAGCGCATTTTTCTTGTTCTCTTTCAGAGTAAAAATGCGTGGTATACCAGAGACACTTTCTACACTTGTTACCATGTACGGACCACTACCAATTGCTTTTATATTTTGGTCACTCTGCACTATTTCCTCAATGCTAAGATTTTTCCAAACGTGCTTTGGTACTATACCAAGCGCGAGAGATCTTTCAAAGAGCGGATATGGTTGTTTCAAGCTAAAGATTACTTTAGTGTCACTCACTTTCTCTATTTTCACACCTTCCCACTTTATTTTTACAGGGCTTTTCAGTGATGGATTCTGTACAAGAGAAAGTGTGTAGATAACGTCGTCAGTTGTTACTTTTTCTCCGTCGTGAAAAAAAAGATTATTTTTGAGTGTAACTGTATACGATAGTCCATCCTCACTTTTTTGTACAGATTCTGCCATATCGAGTACTGATTTATTATCTTTATCAATCTTGGTGAGGCCAGCAAAGACAAGGCTAGCGAGTGTTTTGTCTTGGCTATTGATAGCGAGTACTGGATTAATAAAGCGGGGAGTCCCGACAATGCCTTCTCGAAGTTCACCACCACGCTTAGGTATTGTGATGAGAAATTTATTATTAATATAGATGAGGGTCAGCACAAAGAAAAATACACATAGTGCCAACGTCATCCACACCAAGAATACTTTTTGAGGGGAGAGTCTAAGATACGCCTCCTTGATTTTTGTGAATGGTAAAGAAAATGTATCCATAAGCCAGAAGAGGCTTACACATGCTGCCTACAGCAAAACGCTAAGCGAAGAAGAGATGAACTAGCGCTGCACCAACAAAGGAAATAGCGACAACTATTGTTGTTTTGTGTAGCACTTTTTCAGCACCTCTTTTTTTTAGAAGCGCCCCTGTCCCGCCATTACTCGAGAAAGCACCGCTAGCGTCAGCGTCTGCTCTTTGTAGTAATACGAGAATGATGAGAGTAACTGCAAGTACGATAAGTACTGTTGGTAGCAAAGTAACCATGAAGACATTATAACATAAAGTTTATTTTTTTGGAAAGAGGGATATCTAAAGCATTATTTTCTACTCTTTTTCTTTTTAAAAGTTTGTTTTTCGAA
The DNA here is from genome assembly GCA_043745785.1 of bacterium. Classification (GTDB taxonomy): domain Bacteria; phylum Patescibacteriota; class Minisyncoccia; order Phycocordibacterales; family UBA5272; genus UBA11704. The sequence goes on from JAYTSG010000025.1 coordinate 3,253, forward strand.
ACCGTCGAGAAGCTCGGTCCAAGACATAACTTTGCTAAGTTAGCTTCGAAGAGTTAGAAATTGACCACAATTTCTAACAAGACTAACGCTCGCGCCGTCTTCGCCTCTCGGCGCGAATTACTATTCGTCCGAGAGTTTCTCCAAATAGACTTTTTATGGAGTATGTGGATTCAAAGAACTATAGACTTAAATATATAAAACAAAAGGCTCACCTTGGGGGCGAGCCTGATTTCCGGAACTGTGCGGCTAGTGGAAAGCCTTCCGAATGTTTTCGACGCAGACCTTCACACACTCCCACGAAGAGTCCCACCACGAGGACTGTGGTGCACCCTGCAAGGATTTGCAGGAGTACGTTCGCGCTAGGGAAAGCCTTGGAGCCGAATTCTTGACCGAAAAGGCAGAAGATGTAAGAGTCAACGCTCTACATGAGAGCTGCGCCAGCTTTTTGTGCGGTGAACATTTTGGTCTTCTTGACCGGTTGTTGATTCTTAATAAATAAAGCATAAAAAAGTACTTTTGTCAAGTATTTTCTTTCGAAAAAATATATGATAAAAAATATATATTCCTTTGTGTTACGATAGATGAGGTAAAGAAAACATGAAGGATAAACAGATATTGTGGTAATTAGTAAGCATTAACAACAATTATATTTGAAACTATGGCAAAAGCACAGATAAAACCTCTTTTTGATAGAGTGCTTGTCACTTTAGCGAAAAGAGAAAAAGAAACAGCAAGCGGGATGATACTTCCAGAAACAGAAAAAATGGAGAAAGGACAGAAGGGGGTTGTTGCTGCTGTTGGAACAGGGCGCGTGAGTGAGTCAGGCACTGTTATTCCAATGACCGTAAAAAAGGGTGATACGGTGATTTTTAGTAAATACGGAGCAGAGGAGGTGAAGATTGACGGGGTTGAGTATTTTCTCATGCGCGAAGATCAATTGCTCGCTGTAGTAGAACTTCCGTAAATGGTGAACTTCTTTGTTAAAGCTTCACATTTTTCTTCACCGTACTGTTAAGTACGTTTCAGAAAAAATAGTTGCTTGCCTGAATTAGCAAATTCACGCCTGGCGCAGAATTTCATTCATTTACAAAAGTCCCTAGACCCAAACTTAAATATAAAAAATATATGGCAAAAATGATTATACAAGGAAAAGAAGCGCACGACAGAATAAGAAGAGGAGTAAAGGCAGTGGCAGATGCAGTATCTATTACTATTGGTCCACGTGGACGCAATGTCGCCCTCGAAAAATCATATGGTGGACCAACGATCACCAATGATGGTGTTTCTATTGCAAAAGAAATCAGTCTTGTGGATCCAATTGAAAATATTGGAGCAGATATGGTCAAAGAAGTTGCGCAAAAGACCAATGACCTAGCAGGAGATGGTACTACCACTTCAACAGTGCTTACTTTTGCTATGGTTGAGGCGGGCTTTCAACACGTTGATCTTGGAGTGAATGCTATGGGTATCAAGCTCGGTATGGAAAAGGCTGGCGTGGCAGTTATAGAAGAGTTAAAGAAAATGGCAATTCAAATCAAAGATAAAGAAAAGATTAGAGAAGTTGCTACCATCTCAGCTGAAAGTGAAGAAATAGGAAAGATTATTGCAGAGACGATTGAGAAGGTTGGAAAAGATGGTGTTGTTACTGTTGAGGAATCTCAAGGCACGGGACTTGAAAGTTCTATCGCTCTTGGTATGTCTTTTGACAAAGGGTATGTATCACCCTATATGGTAACGAATAAAGAGAGAATGGAAGCAGAAGCTCTCGACGCGTCTATACTCATTACCGACAGAAAGATTTCTTCCATTTCAGATGTACTGCCACTCATCGAGAAGCTCGCTCAGACAGGAAAGAAGGAACTTGTTATCATTGCCGAAGATATTGACGGTGATGCTCTCACAACTTTTGTACTTAACAAGCTTCGTGGCACCTTTTCTGTGCTTGGAATCAAAGCACCAGGCTATGGAGATAATAAAAAGGAGATGTTGGAAGATATTGCTGTCGTGACAGGGGGTACGCTCATTACTGAAGCAATTGGTCTTAAGCTCGAAGATGCGAATCTTTCGCATCTAGGAAAAGCTACTCGTATTATTGCTAAAAAAGACGAGACGACGATTGTCGGTGGTAAAGGAAAAAAAGGGGATATCGAAGCTCGCGCTGAGTATCTCCGGATTGTTTCTAAAGATATGGTAAATACCTATGAGAAGAAAAAGCATGAAGAGCGTGCAGCGAAGCTCTCAGGAGGTATTGCTGTTCTTAAAGTGGGGGCAGTGACCGAAAGTGAAATGAAATATCTTAAACTAAAAATAGAAGATGCAGTGAACGCTACCAAAGCTGCTATTTCTGAGGGTATTATTGCTGGTGGCGGTGTTGCTCTTGTCCGTGCTGCGGAGGCGGTGAGAATGAAGGGCTTAAAGAATACGCACAAAGGTTGGAAAAGTGAATTTGATATAGGTGTGTCTATCGTGCTCGACGCTTGCGCGGCACCATTACGCCTTATTGCAGAAAATGCTGGGCGAAAAGATTCTATGCTCGTCATCCATGAAGTAAAAAATAAAAAAGGAAACGCTGGCTACGATGCTGCGAATGATTCGTATGTAGAAGACATGATAGCAAGTGGTATCATCGATCCGGTGAAGGTGACTCGCTCTGCTCTTATGCACGCCGTCTCTGCTGTAGGAGTACTCCTCACAACAGATGTTGCTATTGCAAACATCCCTGAGGAAAAGAAAGGAGGGGATGGGATGAATGATATGTACTAAAACTGAGAAAATAAATAAGAATACAAAGTGGCGCCTACGGTGCCACTTTGTATTCTTAGGCAAGTTGCATATATAAAAATTGACATTATATACTATTAGTTGTATAATAAAAACGTCTTCACATCTGAAGTCCGTTCCTGCGCTCAACGCCCTGAACGTAACTGTTTCTTAACGGAGAGTGTAAAATGAAGCAAACCGTAAAGCTTCCGATAAGTGTTGCGCTTGCACAAAAGTTTGTGTCGGAAGTATTCCTGACTGACAAGTGGGATTTCATTTTTCGAGGCGGCGAAAAGCCACTTACCCTTATGCCGAGAGATGCTTCTCCACTTTGCCCCACCGAGATTTCTTGGGAAGACACAGAGTACCTCGAGGGCAACAAGCTGAAGGTAGTCACTTTTTCTTGTCCGCAGACTCGCGAATACGTCTTCGTGGTCATGCGGGGTGTCAGGGTCGAAGAAACTGTGCTCTGGTATCCAAGCGTCCTGAAGTTGGACAACATCTTGGTGCACGATCAAAAACTTGCTCGAAAGCATGGTGAAAGAATCTACTTCACGGTTGAGATTCCCTAAGCTTAAATGACAGTTTTTAAAGAGGCCACCTTTCGGTGGCTTTTTACATTTCAACTTCGCAAAGTTCTGCTAAGTATAAAGTGGTACCACTTTATATTCTTATTTATTGGGGTATGAATAAGTATGTTTATTGTTTCCCAGAAAAGTTCGCTAGGAGAAACTCGCGCAGAACGACGGTTCGAGCGTGAGGAAAATTTTTAGCAAAAAATTATTCCGTTTTCGGATAGTGAACTTTTTAAATAAAGAGATTTGAAAGAAAGAGGTTTAAGCTTCTCCAAGCTTCTTTAACTCATCAACAATCATTGTCTTATCGCCATTTCTTGACGCCACTTTTCCTTTTACAAGTAACGTCATATCTGGTACGCACAGCGCTTTATGTTTTTTATAACTTTCAGGAAAAACAGCAACTTCGAGCGCACCAGTAAAATCAGAAAGAGTAAGGATGGCCATCAAGTCACCCTTTTTTGTTTTCATGACCTTCACTTTGTCTATAATGACACCAATAGTTACCACTTTACCGTCACCAAACTGATGGAGGATATGCTCTATATCACACTGTCTTTTTTCTATTATTTCCTTCCAATCGTCGAGTGGTGAGCCAGAAACATACAGTCCGAGTAATTCTTTTTCAAAGGCAAGCTTTTCTAAATGAGTATGTTCTTTTCCTTCTTTGAGTTTCAGCGGTGGAGAAGTCGTCATATCACCAAAGAGAGAATCTTGCCCCGTTTCTTTTTCTCGCATGAGAGACTTATGATGTTCAAGAAGTGCTTCTAGATTTTCAAGAATGAGTGATCGTTTACAGAGTGAGTCCGTAGCACCAGTTAAGGTGAGTGCTTCGAGAGATTTTTTGTTGAGTAGTCTATGGTGAACACGCTCGATGAAATTTTCTAGGCTTACATACTTGCCATTTCTTTCTCTTTCCGCAATGATGGCGTTACTGATTTCTTCCCCGAGGTTTTTGATGGTATAAAGTCCAAAACGAATTTTTTGAATACCTTCTTCTACGACGATACTAAATCCTCCTTGCGAAGTGTTCACGTCCGGTGGTAGCACCGTGATACGCATACGCTTACATTCAGCGACTATTTCGGCAATTTTTTCTACGTCACCACTTTCATTGGTCAGTACAGCTGTCATGTAAGCAAAAGGGAAATTTGCCTTCATATACGCTGTTTGATACGCCACTCGTCCATAACTCGCGGCATGAGCTTTATTAAATCCATAGGCTGCAAATGGTTCAATTTGTTCCCAGAGCGTTGCTATTTTTTTATCAGAAAGACCATGGGCTTTAAAACCTTTAAAAAGTTTTTCTTTCTGCGCCTCCATTTCTTTAGGAATTTTTTTCCCCATAGCTTTACGAAGTTTGTCAGCATCGAGCCAAGAATAGCCAGCCAAATGAATTGCAATAAGCATCACATCGTCTTGATAAACGATGACACCAAAAGATTGATCGAGTATTGGTTCGAGACGAGAATCGAGAAAGGAGATAAGTTCTGGATTATGTTTTCTCTTAATATATTCAGGAATCATTTCGAGCGGTCCTGGACGATAGAGAGCAACCATGGCATTGATGTCATAGATAGTTGTCGGCTTTAGTTCCTTGAGATAGCGAGTCATACCAGAGCCGTTTAACTGAAAGAGTCCAATGGTTGCTCCTGCTGCGAGCATGGCGAAAGTTTTTGGATCATCAAGAGGTATTTCTTCTATATCAACGACTGCGTCATAGGTCTCCTTCACCAATCTAATGGCGTCCGCGAGTATAGTGAGATTTCTAATGCCAAGGAAGTCAAATTTGAGTAATCCAGCATCTTCAATGGTATACATATCGTACTGGGTAATAATCTTGCCACCTTTAGGATCTTTTTGTATGGGAGTAAATTCTGTTAGCGGGCGAGGGGAAATAACTGTGCCTGCAGCGTGTACTGAAATATGACGAGCACACCCTTCTATTTGGCGCGCCATGTCGAGTATCATTTGTACTTCACGATCTGTTTCGTAAAGCTCTTTGAGTTCTTCTACTTCCTCTATAGCTCCAGCAATAAAGACGGGGAAGCCTTGGCGTGGAGGCGGTATGAGTTTACTAATACGGTCACCAACGAGATAGGGAAATTTCATAGCGCGCGCCACGTCACGGACCGCACCACGAGCCATCATTGTACCGAAAGTACCAATCTGTGCGACATTGTCAATGCCATATTTCCTGCGAGCATAGTCGAGCACTTCATCACGACGTGTATCAGAAAAATCCATATCAATGTCAGGTGCTGATGGACGCTCAGGATTGAGAAATCTTTCAAAGGGGAGTTTATATGCGAATGGGTCGCATTTAGTAATACGAAGGAGGTACGTCACTACCGATCCTGCTACTGACCCTCTAATGTTCGTGAGTATTCCATTCTCACGAGCAAAACGGAGAAGATCATAAACGACGAGAAAGTATGGTGAATACCCTTTATCTTTAATAACTTTTAATTCGTAATCGAGACGTGTCTTTACTTGTTCGGTGAGTTCCATTTTACGAATAAGGAGACCTTCATAGGCGAGCTTTCTCAAGTCTTCGTCGTAAGAGACTTCGTACTCTATAGCGGGGAATACCCATTTACCAAGTTCAATAGTAGCCGTACATTCATTTTTTATTTTCTCAGTATTAGCTATTGCATCGGGCACATCTGCAAAAATCTTTTCTGCTTCCTCTGGAGAAATAAAAGAGAAATCACCTTTTTGGAATACTTCTACATATTCCTCTGCACCATGCTCGCTCCCTTCGATGAGATACAATATTCTGTGAGCACTTTTGTCACCATTTTTTAGATAGTGACTGTTGACGGTGGCAACAAGAGGGATTCCTGTTTCTTTTGAAAAAGCTATAGTCTTTTCTCTCATTTCTTTACCGTACTCCATGTGAACATGTGGAGTTATTTCAAGATAAAAATTATCTTTACCAAAAATAGTTTGGTATTCTCTTGCGAGAGCTGTTGCTTTTTCTTGGTGAGAGATGAGTAGAAATGAGATGTCTCCCCAGGGTCCACCCGAGAGACAGGTTAATCCTTCACTGTATTTAATAAGCCACTCTTTTTTAAGAAGAGGATGAGTTGGGTCTCCCATCATCACTGCAGAAGAAAGACGCATCAGGTTTTTATAACCCTCATCAGTACGAGCAAGAACAACTATTTTAAATTCTCTTCCATCTAACTCATGAGTAAACTCAATACCAAGTATAGCTTTAAGGCCATTTTTTTGACACGTCTGATAAAAATCAATACCAGAATAGAGGGTGTTGTAGTCGGTGATGGCAACAGCGTCCATACCAAAAGCTTTTGCGCTTTTGACTATATCAGGAACCTTGGGAAGTGCGCGGAGGAGAGAATAATGAGAATGTGTCCGGAGATGGTAAAACATAACTTGAGTATAGCAAAATTTTTCTTCTTTCTAAGATGCTATTTTTTATGATTACTTCGTGATGTTATTTTACTTAAAAGTATCTTTTTCTCTTTTAAACTTTCCCTCTCACTGACCGAAATAATTTTTTGCTAAAAATTTTCCTCACGCTCGGCTCGCCAGCCTGCGCGAGTCAGTTCAAAGAAAAGTTTTAGACTTTGTAAAATACAAATCAAAAAGCCCCACCGAAGTGGGGGGCTTTGAATTACTGGGCGAAGCGATCGCATGAACCGAGATTCAATTTGATATTGTAGGCTTCGGCTTCCCAGCTTGTCACACCAGTGTACAGTCGGACCATTGTCCCGTCTTCACGGTAGTCAACACTAGTATAGCCGCACCACCTAGCCATGAACTGAAGGATTATTTTTCCTTCGTTATCAAAAATTCGACAACGAAGATTCTTCCGCGAGTTCTGCGCGTTCGCACAGACCATAGCAATCATAAACTGCATGGAAAGGTCTTCTGCACTGATCCAGCTGTGCGCGGGGATACTTCATACTTACCGCTGTCCCTACTCCACTTTTTGCAGTGGGTTTCGGCATAAAAAGGTGCTACATTCCAGGTCTCCAGTTGGGGGTTGATGGCCATGCCAGTTCTCCTTGCTTTACGCAAGTGAACTAGTCAAAACCATTTTGACTATGTTAATTCATTTGCGAGTTGCTTCTATATTGTATCACAAATAACTATGTTTGTCAATAATTATATATACTTATTTTGTAAGATTTTTTTGGTATGGGTATACTCAAAAGTTTGTTTGGAGAAACTCTCGGAAAACGACGGTTTGAGAGTGAGTTGATTTTCTAGCAAGAAAATACAACGGTTTCGAAAAACAAACTTTTAAAAAGAAAAGAAAAGAAAAGAAAAGAAATTCTAGACCTAGATCCCGTATATTTTTGGAGTGCCAAAAATTCCAGGATGACTACCTAAAACAGGTTTTAGGATTCTGATAGCGTAGCTTTCTTTTGCTAGTTGCCTAAATGTAAGCTTTACTGTATACTAGTAAAACTATGGTAGTACGAATGAGACACACCCGTGCGCACACTGCAAACCGCAGAAGCCACCACGCATTACAAGCAGCTAATCTTTCCGCATGTTCAAACTGCAAAGCAATGATTACTTCACACCGAGCATGTGATGCATGTGGTTTTTATAAAGGAAGACTTGTTACAAAAGCAAAAGCGAAGATTCTCTAATTATCAACTTGATTCTAAAGCACCTTGACAAAGAAATAGTATGAGCATACGACACATAGCTAGGACCCTTACGTTACAGTCTCTTTTTGAACTTGACTCTAAAGGTGAACTTTCTGTTGGTTATGAATATGCTACTGTGCTACTTCTTCGTATTCGTGACGAGTTCCATACAGATCTCAAAGATACTTCTTTCGCTAACACCCTTCTAAAGAGTGTTATTTCTCGTCTTATAACTCTTGACGATATCATCACCCGTGCTGCACCAGACTGGCCACTTGAAAAGATTGGTACTGTTGACCGAAATGTTCTTCGTATAGGGCTTTCTGAACTTCTCTTTGGAGACAGAGAAGATACACCCCCTAAAGTGGCTATTGATGAAGCTATTGAATTGGCAAAAGAATACGGTGGAGAAACTTCTGGTAAATTCGTTAACGGAGTACTTGGTGCTGTGTATAAAGAAATGGGTGAGCCTGGTAAAGAAGAAAATGGTAAGAAAGAGCATAAAACGAGAGAGAAAGAATATCTTTCTGGAGCACTCGTTTATGCAAAAAAAGATGAAGCTCTATACTTTGCACTCGTTCATGATGTCTTTCATTTTTGGACACTTTCAAAGAGTAAAGTGCGTGATGGTGAGACTCTCGAAGATGTCGCAGTAAGAAGTTTGAAAGAAGAAATCAATCTTGATATCGAAATTAGGGAAAAACTCTCAGAGAATGAGTATATTGCAAATAAGCCTGATGTTGGAAAAGTGATTAGACATGTTAATTATTTTCTTGCTGAGTCAAAACATGTACCACTCGAACTCCTTAAAAAATCTGGTCTTGATGACGTGAAGTGGTTTAGAGATGATGAAATTGCCATACTAAAAATGTATCCGGATATCAAGCCACTCTTTGTTAAAGCACTCGAAATCATTACTGCTAGTACTGACTCTGACATAATAACTGAAGAAAAGAAATACTAATTTTGCATGATAAGTCTTACAGATTTGCTTAAACGTTTTGATTTAAAAGATAATGATACTCATATCTATGAGCAGGCATTTATTCATCGTAGTTTTATCAATGAAAATCCGCGAACCAAGCTTCATCATAATGAACGCCTCGAATTTTTAGGCGATGCTGTTCTTGAGCTTGTTGTTACTGAGTTTTTATATAAAAAGTTTCCACAAAGAAATGAAGGAGATTTAACAGCATATCGTTCGGCACTGGTAAATGCTGTCACTCTCGGTGGTGTCGCTGATGAATTATTTTTTAATGACCTCATGAAGCTCTCTAAAGGGGAGGCAAAAGATGTGAGTAAAGCGAGACTCTCTATACTCGCGGACGCCTATGAGGCATTTTTAGGAGCTGTTTATTTACAAGAAGGGTACGATGCAGCGAAGAGAGTGGTAGAAAGAACTATCATAGAAAAGACTGATGAAATAATAGAAAAAGGTCTCTACAAAGATGCGAAAAGTTTTGTACAAGAAAAAGCTCAGGAACTGTATTCTGTCACACCTACATACACTTTGCTCGATCAAATGGGCCCAGATCATGACAAACGTTTCGTCATAGCTATATCTTTTGGAGATAATCAAATTGCTATCGGTGAAGGAAAGAGTAAACAAGAAGCAGAGACCAATGCTGCTAAAAATGCCCTCCAGAAGAAAAATTGGGTCATGTAATGTATGCGAGCTGATGTGTATTTGGTAGAGAATAAATTTGCCACCAGTCGCGCTCGGGCTGAAGAGCTCATAGAAAGGGGACTCGTAATGGTAGACGGGAAAGTGTTAGTGAAGAAAAATAAAGATATCAAAAACACTTCTGAAGTAAAGTTACTTGGAAATTTGTCATATGTTTCTCGGGGAGGAGACAAATTAGAAGGTATTCTTAAAGAGCTAGCGCTTTCTGTGAAAGGTTTAGTCGCTCTAGATATCGGTTCATCGACAGGAGGGTTCGCCGATTGTCTTTTGCAATTTGGGGTGAGTGATGTCTATGCAGTAGATGTAGGAAGTAATCAGTTTGATGCAAAACTTGCGAATGATTTGCGTGTTCATCTTTTTGAAAAAACAGACATAAGAAATTTTAAAAGTGAAATTTCTTTTGACGTTATTGTGGGTGACATTTCTTTTATCTCTTGGCAATACGTCGTCAGTGATGTGGTCAGGCTCTCACATGCTGGCACAAAAATACTCTTACTCATTAAGCCACAGTTTGAAGTCGGGAAGGAGCATAATAAAAAGGGCATCGTCACTGACGAAGGTCAGCACATGTTAGTCTGCACAAAAGTACAAAAACTTTTTGAAGAAAGTGGGTTTGAAGATATAAAAATAATTCCGTCTAGTATTTTAGGAGGGGATGGGAATAA
>JAYTSG010000026.1:0-4229 GCA_043745785.1 bacterium
ACATACGCTTGGTTGAGAGAATTTTGTTGAGATCCATATGAAGTATCATAAATGAGTATGGTTATAGTATAGGGGATTAATTATTTCCGGACAAGTCTACTGACAACTCACAGTCTCGTCTTTAAAAACAACAAGAGGCTCTTTCTCTTTACCAAAAAGAGTTACTTCACTACTGATATCCTTCCCTTTGAAAATTCTCTCGAAAAGAATTTTGTCCGCTGGCATCATCTCATGATAAGGGATAGTTTCTTTAGGAAAAAACGTCGGCTCACCCATCTCTTTCCCTTCATGAGGAGTACCCTTCCACTTCGAAAGTGTATAGAAGGAAACATGCATAAAGGGCGCTATTTCCTCGTCTTTTTTAAGGTTAAATTTTACCTTCCCGACTATATGCAGGCTTTCTTTCTCCCCTGTGACACTCGATTCATCAAAAAGCTCCCTTATGGTAGTATCTTCTTCTTCTTTCTTCCCACCATAGCCGTTGTACATTCCTAAACTATACGAAATCTCCCCACCTTCATGGTGAATGGGTTGTTTTTTACGAGCTAGACAGGCTCTTCTCTCTTTATCAACAAGGAGAACAACAGTTGCTTCCTTTACTTCGCTATGATTATTATTTAACATCTCTTTTTACTTTCATCCGAAGCGTAAGTGAGGTAAGAAAAAGAAGAGAAAAGGCTATATCTGTCAAAGTGAGGGATTGCTTTAATGTGACATTGTGTACAAAAAAAAAGTCGAAACCTCCGACTTTTCATATTTTATTTAGGTTCTAGAATAGATATTAAGGAAACAGTGTTCTATTCCTCACCACTGTCGCATCAAGATAATGATCTTCCGTCGTACTTATTTTACCCTCTACTCCAACATAATCATTAACAGAAATGGTCTGTTTTTTTCCATTTGGTTTATATGCAATTTGCTGATTAAGACGCACTGTCCAAGAGCCTCCAATTGTTTTTATTACCATGATCTCGTCTGGGCTAATAATTTGAACTATACCTCTAATAATAATATTTTGTTGATTGACAATTAATACTAGAGTACGACTTGCTGAGCTTGGAGGAGTCCCTACTGGAGTTGTGACCGCGAGCTCAGATGCAGTAAGTGACACTTGAGATGGTCTCGCATATATCATTTGTGATGAAAAGCTAGGACTACTGTATTCCGAAGTTTGTGTATCGCTCGTATTTATATACGAAGTAGAGTTTACAGGGCTAGTACTCATATAAGATGAAGTTTTTAGGTTACTAGAATCTGATGTTTGATACTGAGAAATGCTAATTGCATTTGTTAGAGCAGTTTGCGAATTCATGAATGTCTGACTACTCACAGTACTTTGTTCAGTACTTTCTGTAACTTTTTTATCCTCTGTTAAACTTACTCCATCTAGCACTGACTCTATCGTCGTGTCATCTTTACTATTTCTTGCGAACAATATTATTTTATAGAAAACACCTTTCTTTATGGGAGAAACATAATAAGAATTCACCAGACCAAGCCTCGTAAACAACTTCACTGGAAGTAAAGTTCCATCGTCTTTATACTCCGCATAATATAGATCGTACCTCTTGAGCGCGTTTGCTCTTCTATAATTTGAAAGAGTCGGAGTGTTCCAGTGAAGCACGACACCACTTGTTGTAAGGTTTCGATTTACTACACTGAGAGCGAGAGGGTTTTGTTTTGTTACGAAGGTCTTGCTGACTGGTTGCGAGGTAAAATTATTATTTACTTTTGCGACATTTGAAGTGTTGTAGATAATAGTTTTTGCAGGTGACGAAGATGAAACGACAGCTACGGAAGCTTTTGACCCACCAGTAACAATGTTTGCCGTAGCATATTCTGGTACCGAGTTTGCATATTTTGCATAGATACGGCTTATATAACTCGTTCCTGGTGCAAGCTTTACCCTGGCGACATATCTTTTTCCTTCTTCTGGTACAAAAAGGACAAATGACCCTGTACTGCCATCACCACTATCAACCCAAACTCTGTAACCAGTAGGGCGAGTTGCACCCTCATTACAAAGCTCATCCCAAGTTAACTCTACATCACCACTATCATTGAGAGGTATGGCAGAGTAACTGACAGCAGAACATCTTTGACTCAAATCAACAATAGCTAGTCGAGAAAGAGTGGCCGGAGGAGAAACAGAACCATCCTCATACATACTCTCTACAGTGACGTCATACTGCGTATTTGGAGTAAGCACTAAAATACTATTAGTCAGTGTTCCTGGTAAGCCATAGAGACTCTTTGGGAGCATTTCTCCTTCTGTGGTATATCTTGCTCTATAGACTCTATATGTTTTAATCGTTTTTGAAGGAAGAACACACGGCAAGTCTTTACTATTTGCCGGAGTGTCCCAAGCTATTTGCACCGAGTCTAAGGCGTCACTGTCTTTTGTAACAAGATTGCGTGGTGCGCAAATAGGGTTATCGGCAAAGACCTTATCAAAGGACAGTAAAGCAAGAAGACTAATGCTCACAATACCATAAGTAAAGAACTTTCTCATGTTTCTAGTATATAGGAAAAAGGTAACAATAGAGCTTGATTATTAACAGAAATTTCTTTAGAAATCAACTTTTTATATGAAGAAAGAAAGCGTGCTGGAAAAAAGAGTATTTGTCATTATATATAAGGTTTCCAATTTTTGAATTCTTTTAGTTTCTTTTTTATACTCGACAATTAAAATGACCAATGTTTTTTGCTAAAAAATATCTCTAACTCCTCACTAAGTGAGTTTACCGACCCTCTACTCATCAAAACCTCTCGGCAGAAATCTCAATTTATTTCATGGAAGAAGTTTCTTGACCTATAAAAGAATACAAGGAATAATTCTTCCGAGAGTGACTTTTATTACGAGAAAATACTCCATGAAGTAAGCCAAGAGAGGTTCATTACGGAAAACCTTGTAGGAACTCTTAAAGAGTCGAAACTTTTGAAAATAAAAACGACTATATTAAACGAAAAACTGGTTCTGCATCTTTACCAAAAAGAACTACCTCACCTGCAAGATTTTTCCCTTGAAAAAGGTTTTCAAAAATAACTTTATCCGCAGGCATCATTTCATGATATGGAAGAGTTTCCTTTGAAAAGAAAATTGGTTCTCCCATCTCGAGACTTTCTTCTGGAAAACCTATCCACTCATAGAGTTCATAAAAAAATACTTCCATGAAAGGCTCTTCCTTATTCTTTTTGCAAAGGAGAAAAGTAATAGCTCCTTTTGCCACTAGATCTTCTTTTTTTGCTTGTACCCCTGACTCATCAAAAAGCTCTCGTATGGCAGTATCTTCTATAGTCACGTCCCCTTCTTCTTTCTTCCCCCCATAGCCGTTGTACATTCCTAAACTATAGGAAATCTCCCCATCTTCATGATGAATAGGCTGTTTTTTGCGTGCTAAACAAACTCTATCATTTTTGTCGATAAGAAGAATAACAGTAGCTTTTTTTACTTCCATGTGCTCATTATTTAGTGTCTCTTTTTAATCTCATTCGAAGCGTAAGTGAGGTAAGAAAAAGAAGAGAAAAGGCTATTACTGCCATAAAAGGAAATGTTACAAAACCAAACTCAACAAAGGATGGTTTGGCACAATCAATAAAGACAGCATTTGCAGCACAAGGAATTATTTCACTGTACCCCATCTGAAGAGAATGATGATAGAGTGCAATAATAAATCCAATACTAGAGAGAGCTAAGATATACCGATAGACATGATAATCTTTTTTATACCATGCTATAGCAAAAAGAATTACCGTCGGGTAAAGTAAAATACGCTGAAACCAACAGAGCGAGCACGGAAGATACCCTAAGTATTCAGAATAAAAAAGGGAGAGAGCCATCCCTCCAAATGACACAAAAAAACCAAGCGGGAGGGCTGCATAAGCAATATGCTTATACATAGTCCGAAGCTCTTTATACGGACCAGACTTTATTCTTATAACGAAAAAATCAACGGACCAAGCAATGACGAGAATGAGTCCAGCTAACGTCCCTAGCGATAAATAATAATTAAGAAAATGTGCGAGTTCAGTATGTAGTTGCATCAGAAAAGTATAGCACTTGGGACGAGCAAGTAAAAGATACAAGACTTTATCTACTTTTTTCTAAAACCTTTAGTAGGACTCTTTCAAATGATGGCAGCAAGATGTGAGTCTCTAATAGAAGTCCACGCACGGTCAAATCCAGTTTTCAATGCTTCTTCAAAACCTTTACCTGCTTTCAACTCTTC
>JAYTSG010000027.1:0-9320 GCA_043745785.1 bacterium
GGCGCCGCTCCTTGGTATTTTGTATTTTCTTGTGACTTCTGTCTTTAGTCTTACCTCTTGTACCCCCCTTGCAATTTTAAGCAGAGAGAGATACTTAAGGGGCCTAGCTAAGATAAAATAATTATTGTTAAATCTATATTTATGTTTTTTAAAAAAAAAAGAGATTCCTGCTAAAGTAGAAACATCAGTGCAGTCAATTAAACTACCATTCAAAGCTCTAAGCAGAGAAGAACAAGCTAGACTTGATGCAAAGTATTTAGTCCAAACAGTTTCCTCTCAGGACCCAGACCTTCCAAGACAAGAGACATCTAAAGAAAGTATTATAGATTTGAATGGTATGAAAACAGTTATCAATCTGTCTCTTTTTGGAAACGATGAACTTTTAAGAAAATGTCTGTTGCGTGAGGAGGGGGCTATTGCTTTTGAGGATTTACCAGAAACTACAGCTCTAGCAACTGACAAGATGCGAGTGGTTCTTGCTGAAATACAGAGACTTCAAAGTATGAGTTGGCCTCAAGTTGATGCTTCTGGTGCTGAGATAAGAAAAGGGCGTGATTTTGATAAAGCCCAAAGTCTTGCGGCGCTTCAAAAATATATTAGCAAAATTCGCGAGAGGTTTGGTGATGACTCACTCAATAGAGCACAAGGAAAAGTATAAAGATTGAAAAAAGTACACAACACTTTACTTTAAGTCAAACGTAAGAAAGGTGGGTTCATTTTGCTTCTTTTTCATTTTTGTTGTAGTATAGAGGGCACTCGTTACGAGTTATCAAGCACTTACTGAACAACACTTCGTGGAGTACCAACGCTTGTGGGAACAAACACACGAATAATCAATCTATAACATGCGAAGAAAAGTAAAGAATCGAAACATTGTGTCAGCTGACATGACGTACAATAGCGTCAAAGTTGGAAAGTTTATCAACTATGTCATGGAAGGTGGTAAAAGAAACACCGCGATGAATATCGTGTACGGTGCTTTTGATATCATTAAAGAAAAAACAGGACAGGATCCGCTCGAGACTTTCGAGGCGGCACTTCGTAATGCTGGACCACTCACTGAAGTTCGTTCACGCCGTATTGGTGGGGCTAACTATCAGGTACCACGAGAAGTCCGTGAAGAGAGACGCTTCATGCTGGCTTTCCGTTGGATTATCAATGCTGCAAATGCAAAGCGTGGTGCTGCAATGGCAAAGAAACTTGCAGATGAGCTCATGTCAGCAGCGAATAATGAAGGAACAGCGGTAAAGAAGAAAGAGGATACACATAAGATGGCTGAAGCCAACAAAGCTTTCGCGCACTTCGCCTGGTAATTTTCATAATAAAATAGCGCACTACTTTGTCGCTACGGTATTTTTTTCAGTCAATGTACGATTTGTACATCTCTTTCAAAAAATACCTAGGCTCCTCGTACTGCATCTATTTTCTTACGAAAATAGGCTCATGACTTCAATGTTTTGAACTTCATCTGAAAGCTTGTGAATGCAAAGAATTCAAATTCAAAAGAGTGACCGCTACGCGGTCACTCTTTTGAATTTCTAGAAACTATGACTTGCAGTCTGTAGTTCATGATGTACTAATTCAGTTACCTCAGTCGAGGTTTACTCATCCCTAAACTTTAGGAGTTGTCATGGATAAAAATAGAAGCTATTCTGATCAAAATGACTCTGTCGGTTTCATTTAGATGGCGAGATGCTCGGGAGTATTCCAGGAAAACAAGCACTCGTTGAAATTGCCCTTTGTACAGTTGTAAAAGAAGATACTGAGACTTTTACGGTGCTCATATGCCCTGACGGCGGACCCTATGAGTACGGTGCTATGCGAGTACTGAGGAGAAGGTATCAAGAATACATGCGTGACGGCATTGATCCGCGAGATGCAGCTCACAAGCTCATCGAGTTCCTGAGGCATGTAGCATGTATGCGAAAGATCGAGATAAGTTGTGTCAATCCAGGTTTCGATATCGGCTTTATTAAAGCCTTTCTCGATCGCTACGCAAGTGACGAGGTGACGATTGTCGGCTTCAAATCATATGATGTCGTATCATACGCTTGACCGCTTTAGGTCTCCCTCTTACCGAGATGAGTACAGGGAAAGCGTGGAAACTGCTTTCTGAAAGAGCTCCGCTTCTTTATGCCAAGTACTATAGTGGTGAAGGTAATCACAGCGCGCTTATCGACGTACTGGCGCAGACGAAGCTTCTTCTCTCACTTGAGGAATATGTGAAGGAGGAAAAGGAGAAAGAAGTAAGGTTCACTTGAGCAGTTTGGCGGATTTCTTTTGAAAAAGGCGGATAACTTCCGCCTTTTTGTATTTCTTGTAGCTTAGGTCTTTATTCTTTCATCTTGTCCACCCCTTGCAATTTTAAAGAGGGAGAGAGATACTTAGGCTATTATCATGATTAAATAAAATATATGTCATTTGATTCAGCCCCACAACCACAAACACAACCTCTTTCTCAAGAGGCTCATATAGCACTACTTGATACTCAAATTGAAGAAGCTCATCTGTCATATCAAGAAGAGCTTGTAGTAAAGTTACAAGGAGAGCGTGAAAAACTCTTAGCTACTCAGATTCCTGTAGCTGGGCAATCAGAGTCTCAAACAAAAAGTGAATCAGATAATGATAGTGACGCAAAATATTCTGTTAAGAACTCTCAAAGTGTGGTAGTACCGGCAGAGACTACAGGAGTAGAAGCACAAGTGGTGTATGGAGAAGCCGTAATACCACTAGATCAAGAGCTAAAGGCAGTCACTTCAAAAAGTATTCCAACGCAGGAACAACAGGAACAAATAGATGAACATAAGCGATTCCTAGATGCTATTAAAACTAAAGCGCAAAATGGAGAGGGTTTTTCCCTTCGAGAACTTGACCGTTTCTACTTCAAAGAAAATGTCTCTCAGGCAACATCTACCAGTTTTCTGTCTATTTTAGAACTGAGAACTCAAGCACTGGAGGCAAAGCGTGCTCAATCGCCTGATTATGTAGAAAGGAATCTTCCTGCTCGTGATTTGGAGTACATATTTAAGTGTAATGC
Source organism: bacterium (assembly GCA_043745785.1). Taxonomy (GTDB): domain Bacteria; phylum Patescibacteriota; class Minisyncoccia; order Phycocordibacterales; family UBA5272; genus UBA11704. The sequence goes on from JAYTSG010000027.1 coordinate 3,038, forward strand.
TGCTGAGATAGCACGAGATGCATCCGTAGCTGCTGGACTTATTAGAAATAATACACTCAAAATTTTCGTCGGGGAACCTACTCCGGAGCTTGTCACTAGTCTACAGAATAATCCACAAGCACTTCAAAATGCAGTCTTTTTTAGAGCATTTCCAGGAAATGCTTTTCCCGTTAGAGGGATGACGTTTGAAGAAATGAAGAATATAGCTAGAGTTCTATAGTTTTGACTCACTCTAATGATATAAAAAAGTGACGCAGGAGGAGTCTTTTTCTCGTATTGTTACCTACGAAAAGCTACTAGCCAACGGCTGTTCCTTGTTGCCCTTTGTCTTGCTTTGTGGTAGCATTAGCTTCACTGCACAAGCGGTTTTTCTTTTCCTTTTTGTGTCTACATTAGGTTTGCATAAGAAAGAAAAGTATGATCATGAGAATACTTTTTCAGTTGAAAAGCCAGTTATTTCACTGTCAGATGATGGAAATTACGCGGAAGTATTTTCACCGTTTCCTCATGGAAAAGATTCGTATAAAGTTATGGACCCACAGTTTAATAGCGTGTATGGTAATTCAGAAAAAGATATAAGTGACTTATTTTTCAGAATAGCAAATTCTCCTAGAGATGAAGATTTTCTAGGGAACCAAAGTGATTACTACTTAAGTTGTAGCAGGGATGCTGAAATTCAGGGTACAGAAAAAGAGATAGAACATCTGGAAATGTCGATTAGTTTTGCCAGAGGATAGGTAGATGAAAGGAGAAAATTTGTTGACTATCTTGAGAAAAATCTACACCATACTGGTTTTAAAAATCTTGTGCATGCCTTTACTGTATGGCAAAAACTAGACAGCCTTAAAGCAAATTTAAGTCAAAGTATTTTCAATCGAAGTTAACAGTTTCAAAATGTGCCAAATACCTAATACAAAAGAGCGACCACTTCGTGGTCGCTCTTTTGTATTTTCTTGTGTCTTGTAACTTATGTCTTACGGCTTGTCTCACCCTTGCAATTTAAAACAGAGAGAGAGAGAGAGAGAGAGAGAGAGACATACTTAGAGGTATAAGTAAAATAATCATTAAAAAAATGGAATCAAGTAAATTACCCTCAAATGAAAGAGGTGCAGAAATTAAAGCACTAACAGAAGAATTGACTTTGATGGATAGTCAAATACAAAAGTTTACGAACGAAATAGATTCATATGATAAAACTCTATCATCGGAAGAAGCTTTTAGAAGTTCTTTCGCTACCTATAGCTCTTCCCCAAATAAGTTCTCAGGGTTTCCAGCTAGAAATGAAGATGGTTTTTCTGGAAAAGAAGTAAAAATTGCTCAAAAAGTCTTTGAAGTTTTCAGTAGAAACTATATTAAGCATCATGAAGATCTTAAAAAACAGTTCTTGGATGGGTTAAAAATAGCAAAAGATAGAAAGATAAAAATTCTAGAAAAGCTTCGTGAGCTTGGAGCTACACTTTCTCCGAAAGCTGTAGAAATGACTAGAGACGATCAAGAAAACTCGCCCGCAGAAACTCTCACTGACAAAGAGAAACTCGTTCTTTTGCAACAAGAGATGGTTCTTCTTCAGCGAGAAATAGAAAGTGTCAGTAAAAGAGCTGACTACCAGGAAAAATACCCCTCACCAGAGAGTATTGTTGTCCCAGAAGATGGGGAGACATTGCCACAAGGCACAGACTACCCTCATCTCCTTGATATACATGCAGCGCTTGAGCAAGCTCAAAAAGATGGACAGTATATATACGCACTCGATACAAAAGCCGAGAATGATAAGAGAATAAAGTACCTTAAGCGTCTTATTAAAAATAGTCCAGAGCACAAGCAAGTTGCAGATGCTAATGAAAGAGCGGGGGTAGAAAAAATATCAGTTTCCTTTTCTAGAGAGCAGGCTTTGTTTTTACGCACTCTGCAAGACGACCCAGAGATTTCAAGACTCGAATCTCAGTTTAGTTCTGGGCTAGAGAGAAAGCCAGAGAAAAATGGTGTCATAGAATTAGTAGATTATGAGGGGTCAGATATGTCACAAGTTAGATATCATCGAGACCTACTATCCTATATTGAAAAAAGCTTAAAAAGTAATCATGGTGAGTTGCCACAATGGTTCATTCAAAAAAAGCAAGAGTTTGAAAAGTTGTTTCCAGAAAAAGCTGAAGAAACAAAGTAGTGTCAAAGAACTAAAAGACAAAACAGCGACCAGGAAGTGGTCGCTGTTTTGAATTACTACTAGCTAAGGGCAATCACTCTCGTCTATGATATACTTATCTAGTTGCCTCATCGAGGCTATCTTTCAATCCACCTAAAGACTTTAAGGAGTCATCATGGATACAAATGTGAGTAACGTATGTCGGTTTCATTTAGACTGTGAGATGCTGGGAAGTATCCCCGGGAAACATGCACTCGTTGAAATTGCTCTTTGCACAGTAGTTCCTACCGAGGAATCTGAAACCTTTGCCGTCCTTATTCGCCCTGACGGCGGACCGTATGAGTACGGCGCCAAGAAGGTACTCCGGAGAAGTTACGAAGAATACGTTTTGGATGGTTTCGACCCGCGAGATGCGGCCCACAAAGTCATCGAATTCCTCAAGCTGATCTCAAAGGGGAGAAAGATCGAGATCAGCTGCGTCAATCCAGGTTTTGACATTGGATTTGTCAAAGTGTTTCTCGATCGCTATGCAAGTGATGAAGTGGGGGTCGTTGGTTTTAAGTCATACGACGTCGTCTCATACGCTTGCGCCGCTTTTGGGTTCAGGCTCACTAACATGAGCACTGGTAAAGCGTGGAAGCTCCTTTTCGAGCGAGCCCGCCATCTCTACGACAAGTACTACAAAGAACGCGAAAAACATACTGCGCTCGTCGACGTGATCGCGCAAACAGAGCTTCTGCTTGCTCTTGAAGAGTATGTCAGGGAAAAGGAGGCGAGGCTCGTTTAAATTATTTGCGAGCCACCTAGTATGCTTTTCCCAAAAAAGGCGGGTCACCCCGCCTTTTTGTATTTTTCACTCTTGTGACTTTAGTCTTATAGCTTGTCCACCCCCTTGCAATTTTAAACAGAGAGAGAGATACTTAAGGGATAATTACTAAAAATATGGAAAATAATCAAGTAACTACGCTGCCGTTACCAAATGAACAAAATAGTGGGAAGGTATTAAGCAAAAGAAAGAAAGTTAGTATTTTTTGTTGGATACTTTTGATAGTCCTCCTCCTTAGTGATATGATTTTCCCCTCACTGATGAGGTCATTACCAAAAATCTTCGACTTTGCTATCCCTGTACTTATGCTAATTGCTATTTTTACAGGTGTTGACAATAAAAAGATATTCTAAGACTGAGAAAGAGCCTTCAAAAAATGAATAGGGGGTATGAAGTAAAAAATACAGTCGGACGCCGTCGTGAGTGCTCCTCCTCTGTCTTTCGTTAAAACTCGGCAGCTTCAAATAAACGCTGCCTTCTGATTGCCCTTCACTTCATTTTGTGCTAGTATTAGCTTTACTATAAAAGCGGTCTCTTGGCTACCATTTCTTGAAATGCGACTTCAGAGACCTAGACCCCCGGTTCTTATGTGAATACACATTCGCCCGAGGATGACAACGAGAACGAATACTAATTACCAATAACTAATACCTAATTATCACCATGGCTCGCGACTATCCACTAACTAAAGTAAGAAATTTCGGCGTCATTGCTCATATCGATGCGGGAAAAACGACCACAACAGAGCGTATCCTTTTCTATACTGGAGTATCACACAAAATAGGTGAGGTACATGAAGGTGCGACCGTCATGGACTGGATGGAGCAAGAGCGTGAGCGTGGTATTACTATCACCTCAGCTGCGACAACAGCATTTTGGAGTCCAACTTACTCGGCCGCAGATGATATTTCAAAAAAATGTCGCTTTAATATCATCGATACCCCAGGACACATTGATTTTACGATTGAAGTAAAGCGTTCACTTCGCGTACTCGACGGTGCTGTCGTTGTTTTTGATGGCGTTGCTGGTGTAGAGCCACAGTCTGAAACTAACTGGAGATATGCGTCTGACGCCTCTGTGCCACGTATTTGTTATGTGAACAAACTTGACCGTATGGGTGCAAACTTTGACAAAGCATTCCTTTCTATTATCGACAGACTTTCAAAGAAGGCTGTGCGTATGCAAATGCCTATCGGTGAAGAAGAAAATTTTAATGGCATCATCGATCTCCTTACTATGCAGGAAGTGAAGTTTACTGGTGACAAAGGAAAGGACGTCTCTTTCGTACCAGTATCTGCTGACCATCTCGATGAGGCGAAGAAGCGTCGCGCTGAAATGATTGAAAGAATCGTCGAAACTGACGAAAACCTTATGACCGCGTATCTTGAAGGAAAAGAGTTTGCTCTCGATGAATTAAAAGCAGCTATCAGAAAGGCAACTATCGAAAATGAACTATTCCCAGTGTTCTGCGGATCATCACTTAAGAACCGTGGTGTACAGCTCGTGCTCGACGCTGTCATCGATTATTTACCGTCCCCACTTGATATTGCTGCTCCAAAAGGACTTGATCCAAACACTGGTGAGCAAATAGAGGTTGTCGTTTCAGATACAGCGCCGCTGGCAGCTCTTGCTTTCAAGTCAATGTCAGATCCATTCGTCGGACAGCTTACGTTTTTCCGTGTCTATGCAGGAACACTCGAAGCGGGAAGTTATATCTATAACTCAACGAAAGACAAGAAAGAACGTGTTTCACGCATCCTTCGTATGCACGCAAATGATCGTGAAGAAGTAAAAGTGGTCTACGCTGGAGAGATCGCAGCTGCTGTCGGACTGAAAGATACGGTTACTTCAGACACTATGTGTACCTCCGAACATGCGATTGTTCTTGAAAGAATTATCATTCCAGAATCAGTTATTTCGATGCGTGTTGAGCCAAAGACCAAGGCTGACCAAGAGAAAATGGGTATCGCTCTCTCACGCCTCGCTATTGAAGACCCTACTTTCCGTGTTACCTCAGACCCAGAAACTCTCGAGACTATCATTTCAGGTATGGGTGAACTTCATCTTGAAATTATCGTTGACCGTATGAAGCGTGAATTTAACGTCGAAGCAAATACTGGTAAGCCACAGGTGGCATACAAAGAAACGATACTTGGGAGTGCTTCTGGTGAAGGAAAACATATCAAGCAGTCAGGAGGTCGTGGTCAGTATGGACATGTCCGAATTAATATCAAGCCGATTGACTATACTATTGAAAAAGAAGATCTTCCAAAGAATGTCAAGCGTTATGATGGATTTGAATTCGTGAACTCAATTAAAGGTGGAGCTATCCCTCAAGAATTTATTCCGGCTGTAGAAAAAGGCCTCAAGGAATCTATGGATCGAGGAGCTGTCGCTGGCTTTAAGCTCGTTGATGTTTCTTGTGAAGTGTATGATGGATCTTTCCATGAAGTAGACTCTTCTGAAATTGCCTTTAAACTCGCTGCTGGTATGGCTCTTTCTGATGCTGTAGCAAAAGCAAAGCCAGTTATACTCGAACCTATCATGAAGATTGAGGTGGTCACTCCGGACAAGTTTTATGGTGATATCACCGGAAATCTCTCATCAAAGCGTGGACAAATAGAAGGTATGGATGAACGGGGACAGGATAAAGTGGTCAAGGCTCTCATACCATTATCTGAAATGTTTGGTTATGTGAGTACACTTCGCTCGATGACAGAAGGACGTGCAAGCTTTACGATGGAATTTGGAAAATATGATGTGGTTCCTGCTAACATTGCCAAAGACATCGCCGAGAATAAAAAATAATCTTTTAGCGCATAACTTTGTCAGCGCCTCTTTTTTCTCGTCGCCGTACTCCATGTACCCCTCGCTCGTAAAATGAGACGCTTTCGCGGTCTGCATCTAAAATATTCTTTTTTATGACAAGAAAAAATGTACTTAAGTCTATTCTCGTTAAAAAAGACTTTTGCCTTGTATCTAAAGCAGATTACTTCTTTTTTTGAGAATAAGGAGCAATAAAACGAGAATCTACTTTGAGAGGAACAAAGAGTGCTATTAGAAAATTAAACCGCCAAGAACTAAAATATCTGTAACTAACAGGCGAAGAATTACCTTGTTTTCTTACTTCTAGATATTCCCACGCGAAATAACAGAAATCCGCAACCTAAAAGTTGCGGATTTCTGTTATTTCGCGTGGGAATATCTACTTACACAGTAGACCTCTTTCAAAACCCTCTCTCATAATTATGGAACCCAGCTATGAGGTTAAATCGTAAGGTAAACCTTCTTCTCCTGTTTCTATAGGTATCGGT
>JAYTSG010000028.1:0-5769 GCA_043745785.1 bacterium
TAGACCTCTTTCAAAACCCCCAATCTACGCTACACTATACTAATGTACACACGAATACATGCATTAAGTGATGACAAGTTTAGAAGAAAGACGGGAGTAAAAAGAAAGACATTTGAACTGATGGTATCTCTTGTGCAAGAGAAAAGAGATGCCATCCATACAGTCGGAGGAAGAACTATGAAACTCTCAACACAGGAACAAGTACTCATGACACTCGAGTACTTACGAGAATACGTCACCTACTTTTCTTTAGGGGAAAAGTACAACCTGTCAGAGTCAAACTGTTACAAAATCATTAAGAAAACAGAAGATATTTTAATACAAGCAAAGGAGTTTGGATTACCAAGCAGACGTGATGTGTACGAAGACCTAAACATAGAGATTCTAGTAGTAGATGCTACAGAGTCAAGAATACAAAGACCCAAAAAAAGCAGAAATACTGGTACTCTGGCAAGAAAAAGAAGCATTCCATCAAAACTCAAGTAATTATAGATAAAAAGACAGGAAAGATACTGAAAACGAATTTTACACATGGAAGAGTTCACGATTTTAAACTCTTCAAGCAGTCAAAGATTATACTACAAGCGCACCAAGAGATACTTGCTGATACTGGGTATCAAGGTATACAAAAATTACACACAAAAGCTACAATTCCAACAAAAAAGAGAAAAGGAGTTCTTCTCACTCAAGAACAAAAGAAAAGTAACTACGAACTGTCAAGCAAGAGAATAGTTGTTGAGAATGTTTTCGCTCTCCTTAAAAGATTTAAAATTATTACAGATACCTATAGAAACAGAAGAAGGAGATTCACTCTACGCTTTAACCTTATAGCTGGGATGCATAATTATGAGAGAGGGTTTTGAAAGAGGTCTATTATTTTGATTGTTTTAAAATACAAAATGAAATAAACAAAAAGGCCCCATAATGCAGGCCTTCTTTCAACTTTTCTGTTGTTTTTATTTTTCTGCAGCTGTCAGAGTATTCGGTTGTATCTTTCGATGCCCGATTCTATTACCCTGATAATGGTACTTCTCGCCACGACCTCTTGCCTTTGGTGGACGATTTTTTCGTCCACCAAATTTATTCTGGGCAGGTCGTGTTCTTATTTCACGTTTTTTCACAGTCTCTCCTTTTAGCCCCATGCTAGGTAATTGTATACTATCAAAAAAATTTACTATTGAAAAGCACATCAAAAACCTAAATAACTTTTTTATTTTTATCTCTATTCCCTGCAATCTCTACCTCAAGCTCTTGTAGGAAAGTTTGAAAACTCTCGGTTTTCAATAATCCTTGCGGAGTAATTCCTATAGATACCCGGTTGATACGAATGGAGTGAGTGAGGGGAGGTCTTTGACCTGGAGAGGGCTTTATTGTTTATGCCTATTACGATGAGTAGCTATATCTCTTTTTGTATGCAAATGATATTTACCTTCTAGGAAAAGAATATAGAGAACAATGGTAGAAAGTGAAGCTATCACTGCAGCGTCAGCAATATGAAATTCACTTGTTAGTTTGAAGCCAAAAAGATAGACCAAAATAGCAGCTACTGGCACTCCAATTTGCGAAAGTACTCCGTAAAATATTGTTTTCTTCATAGAGAAACCAACGGAACGTAATAGTCCAAGTGTTGCAATCATTTTCGGTATTTCATGAGCAAGCACACCGAGTGCTGCACCAGCTCCAAGGAGTGGGGTAACGAGAAACGTAATACCGATAGCAATACCGTCAAAGATAGAATGAAATGCCTCAGCTAGAATAATGCCTTTAACTCCGGATTCTTCTATCGTATGAGCATGATGATTTCCCGACTTAGACAAAACAAAAAAAGTGAGAAGTGAAATAATGATTCCCGTATAGAGTTCACCTAACTGAAACTCACCACTATGGTGCAACAGTTCATTTACTATAACATACACTAACCCTAAAAGAGACGTTGCTAAAACAATTACTTTTAATTTTCCAGTAACAACATTCCTGCGGAGGATGATTGCTAAGAAAGCAAGTAAGGGGAGGGCACTAGAGGTAGCAAGAAGAGCAAAAAATGTTTCGATTTGTGTCATATGATTCAAAATATAGCTTATTTATCTAGTATAGCAAATAACTATATATCTGCAAATTACTCGCAACTACTAGTAACAAAAAACGTGACATGAGGCTAAACTATACAGATCCTCTAGAATCTTTTTATTCCTTTAGAAACTCTATTCTCATCTTGGAATTTCACTCTTACTTTCTGTGAAATGTCAGATTGAGTAAAATCAGACTAAGTGCATAAGGATTCAGGTTTTTATATTTTTTAACTTTGATCTCCAGATAACTTTCTGAACACAAAAGTTTTAGAGTGTAACAGTGTAGTGTCAAAAGATAGAGTGTGTGATCCCTTTCAGGCGATACTGTTCATCAATAAAGTCAAGCACGCGTCTTAGTTATTCCTTTTTGCAAATGCAATGCAAAAGTGTTAGACTTTGCTCATGAAAAAACTTACTCAAAAAGAACTAGAGGTAATGCTCCGTGAATGTGAACTGCGAGTTACAGAGCATCGTCTAGCTGTACTGAAAGCCGTCGCTTCTTCAAAATCTGCCGTTACCGTTCAAGTACTTTTTGACATTTTAAGGGATAAATATATGATAGACCAAGCAACTGTCTATCGTAATCTCTCTTCGCTTCATGAAGCAGGTATACTTCGTCGTCTTGATTTTAATCATGGACATGCTCACTACGAACTAGAAACAGGGGAGCCGAGTCATCAGCTTGTTTGCTCAAAATGTGAGACCGTAGAAAAAATAGAAGGGATCAATATTGACGATGTTGTTAAAAAAATGATCAAAAAAAGTACTAAGTTTAAAAAAACTGACTCGCATACTATTGAAATTTACGGACTTTGTAAAAAGTGTACAGTCTAATATCAAACATTTTTTTGCAAAGCTACCGTAGATAAAACCTACCCAAAGAATCAAACACCAATCATACACCAAATCTATGTTACAACTAGGACAGCCGGCACCAACCTTTTCTTTACTGGATCAAAATGAGAAAAAACATACATTAGAGAGTTATATCGGTAAAAAAGTTTTGCTTTATTTTTATCCAAAAGACGATACCCCTGGCTGCACTACTGAGGCTTGTGAGTTCAGAGATAATTACGAAGCTTTGAAGAAGCTAGGACTCGTCATTTTAGGAATGAGCGCAGACTCTGTTACAAGTCACAAGAAGTTTGCAGAGAAATTCTCTCTTCCTTTCCCGCTTCTTTCAGATGAGAGCAAGGAAGTTTGTGAGGCTTATGGTGTGTGGGGCAAAAAGAAATTTATGGGACGTGAATATATGGGTATTTCCCGCACAAGTTTTCTCATTGATGAGAAGGGGATAATCTCTAAAATATACGAAGAAGTCAAACCGAAAGAACATGTGGGAGAAGTCAATAACGATATAAAATAAATGAAATTTAACTTAGAAAGGTATCCAAACAATAAAAATCCGAGTGCCATTCTTACTCCAAGAAAAGATATAGCTTGGGAGTGTGACGCTGTTTTTAATCCTTCAGTCATCTTTGATAACAGTATTTTCCACATGCTTTATCGAACCTATCCAAAACTAGAAATCATTGAACCTAAATATAAAAAGCCTGGGTATCGTTATAAAAATAGACGTTCACTTATTGGTTATGCGCATAGCACTGACGGTATCCATTTCGAAAGAAGAGAGCTTCCTGCACTAATGCCGAGCGAGCCATATGACTCTTACGCCTGCGAAGATCCTCGTGTCACAAAAATAGATGATACTTTTTATATAACGTATACGGCGATAGATGGAGAACTTGACCTTACAGAAAAGCCAAATGTTCGAATCGCTCTAGCGACAACCAAAGACTTCATCACTTTTAAAAAACATGGCACCATCGGTCCATCACATCAGTCAAAAGCTGCAACTCTTTTCCCTGAGCCAATTCTTGGAAACAAGCTAGGACTACTTTTGACACTTTCTGCAGACTCTACAAACTCCCAGATAATCCTTCGCACTTTTGATAAAATGAGCGAACTTCTTACGACAAATTTTGAAAATTGGAATTCTTTTCTTGCACAAGCGCGTCCAGTCTTGAAAACAGAAAGCTGGTTCCATCGCGGTCCAGAAGTTGGTGCTATTCCTATAAAAACAGATGAGGGATGGCTTATCATTTTTTCTTGTGAATCGATGTCTGACTCATGGACTATCGGTGCAGCACTCCTTGATCTCAAAGACCCTCAAAAAGTACTAGCAAGATCTACCGGATATCTTTTACAGCCAGTTACAGACTACGAACGTGACGGCATTGTTCCAAATGTCACTTTCCCCGAAGGATCTGTTGTCGTAGGTGATGCTCTGTATGTCTACTATGGTTGTGCAGATACAGTGACAGGCCTTTGCGACCTGCAACCTCAAAGAGCTGTTAAAAAGTCTTGAGCCATATCAAGATAATGCATAAGTAATAGAGAGTTTAAAAGCTGATAACTTCTAAATTGCATAGTCATAAAGAATCGTTGTGAGATACTTCGAAGCAGAGCCTTGAAGTATCTCACAACGGCTTTAATTATAACAATCAGACTTCTCTGGTTTCTATAGTCGTAAAAGATATATTGTGCGACATTAAGGGTAGTAAATTCCCTAGCAAAAACAAGCTCTTTACTAGAAGACTCTCAAATCAATACTAAATTTTCTCTCCTTCTCCGTAAAAAAGGGTATCTTTATTTTATATAAAGTAAAGATATTACTGAGACATTTCGTTATTTAAAAAACTCTATTTTCTGATAGTTACTTAGCTTGCTAAGTAACTATCACTTTGTTAGTATAGTAGTTATGCTAGCGCTCAAGAAAAAACTAGAAAAACAGCAAATAGAAAATAAGGAATTTTCGCATTCGTTGATGTATCAGATCCATCAAATGACCTTTATGACAGAGAGATTGCTTGAGAAAATACTTACCCATCAGTCCCCTCTCTCTTTCTCACAATTTGTGATCATTATGGGAATCAACTGTCACAGATCAGAAGGAACGAGTCAATCAGCACTAGCTGAATTTCTCCATATGACAGCAGCTACTATTAGTAGACATATTAAAGTCCTTGAAGCTAATGGTTTACTTATTAAAACTCCTTCGTTAATAGATAAGAAGCAAAAATTACTAACACTTTCATCTGCCGGAAATATTGCTTTTATAAAAACTGAAGCTCTTATAAAAAAAGAACTTGATTCGATCTTTAGTAAGTTAACTTCCCATGACAAAGAAAAGCTCTCTGCATATTTTACGATTCTTACTGATTCCCTCCTCTTAAAGAATTGAGTAACTTACGAATAAACTTTATTAACTAAAAAACTATTTATGAATAATCATTTACTGCGTTTTTACAAAAATAGACAAGAAGATATTAATCAATTCTACCTTTTTCATAAAGGGCTTTCCTGTAAGAAAAAATGCACTTTTCACTCTTTACTTCCTATCTAAGAGTAGATTATTTTATCTCACAAGAATAACAAATACCTCACGGAGCTTTTGTCTTTACTGCCGAAAAAGACATTGTTCATGCAAAAAAGTGACTGAAGGAGCAATTTTTGGAGAAGACATTGAAATTAAAGGTGGTATCTCTGGAAATACTATCAATTTTATTTCTCTCTTCTCTCTTATCTTAGCAAGAGGCATAGTAGACCTCTTTCAAAACCCTCTCTCATAATTATGGAACCCAGCTATGAGGTTAAATCGTAAGGTAAACCTTCTTCTCCTGTTTCTATAGGTATCGGT
>JAYTSG010000029.1:0-10874 GCA_043745785.1 bacterium
CCGCCAAGTCGAGTTAGGTTCTGGTGCACGAGGAGCATCAAAAGCTAGAAAAGACAAATAAACATAAAAACACCTTAATTGGTGTTTTTATGTTTCCAAAAATTATTTAAATAAGATATATTTAATACTGAGAGTAGATAATGTATACAAGGGCATTCTTTTGTATCATCGAAATCAGTAGGTTATAGATCAGAGTTTTTGTATGTACATCATACAAAAAGAGTGTCTATAGTTTGTCCAAAAAAGAAATCTACTTGGCGTATATGTGTTTAGCATTATGATGCTGACTTAAATACAACATACGGTTGCGACTGTGTGTGGTGGATTGCACGTACGTATACGAAACCTCTGGATGGTGAGTTGCAGGTTCCATACCTCAACTGGAATGGCGACAAGCGTAAGCTGAACGCGAACAGGTGTGATAATGAGTGGAATGAGCACAACCGCTTTCTCTTCGTTCGCAATTTAAGCTCTTTCTCCTTCACAAAAGTTATTGTGAAGGAGTTTTCTTTTGTGATTCTTGTTGTTTTATAACCTGATTATGCCAACCACCCAACATCTTGCCGATTTCATGTAACTTTTCTGTGAGGGCTACATATTGCTTTATTTCAAATGCTTCGATAGTACATGCTACACGAAGAAGAATTTTAACGGTATCTAGTACCTGAATTGCTTTTTGAATATATGGTAACTTCTGTTCCTTTTTAACAAAGAGTGCGGAAGATGCATACTGAATCACTTCACATAAAAGAATGTCTATTTTTGCACCGAGAGAATATCTATGAACTTTTGGAAAGTGTATGATGTATGAATGCCAGAGCACATAAGCGACCTCAAGTTTGAGGATAATGGGAGGAGTGGATGTCTCGGGAGGGATGACTTTCATTGTAAAAATTGTACCACACAGTATGAAGATATTGTGACATTTGAAAATTTACTTAATGCATGGAATGATTTTATATGTAAAAAAAGAAATCGTAGTGATATAAATGAATACGCCCTACATTTGTCTGATAATATTTTTAATCTACTCGATGAATTAAAGAATGAGAGTTACAAGCATGGAGAATATGATGAGTATATTATTTGTGATCCAAAGAAAAGAGTTATTCATAAAGCAAATGTGAAAGATAGAATTGTTCACAGATTAGTTTATAATGCTTTGTATAGTTATTTTGATAAACGGTATATTTACGATTCATATAGTTGCCGAATTGGAAAAGGAACACATAAAGCTCATACTAGATTTAGAAGCTTTGTAAATACAGTGAGTAAAAATTACACCAAGCCTTGTTATGTCCTCAAGTTTGATATAAAAAAATGTTTTGAAAATATTAATACAAGGACACTTAAAATAATACTTGCTAGACATATTGAAGATATTAAAATAAGAAACCTTGTGTATAGTATTATTGATAGTTTTCCCGTTGGATTACCACTTGGTAATTTGACGTCCCAGCTATTTGTAAATGTATATCTTCATGAATTTGATATATACATAAAACATCTAATTAAGTGTCCTTATTACCTTAGATATGCAGACGATATAATTATTGTCCATCACGATAAGGAAGAATTGGAGAATATGTATTTACACTTACAAAATTTTCTTAAAGAGAAACTTTACCTCACCAGTCATAAAAAAGTGGTTACTAGCATATATGCAGGTATTGATATTTTAGGGTTGGTGTTTTTCTCAAAATACGAAAGATTAAGAAGAATTACAGAGAAGAAAGCAAAGTTACGAAACATAGCTAATAATATAGAATAAATAGAGTATTATTTGTTATAATAGTCTACATGGAAAGAGGACCTACAATACAAATGTCATCTGAGGTTGATAAAAAATCAGCAGGCAATGAACACGAACAGTCTATTGCCCACTTTGAATCACACCGCTCTATGTATGAACAATATGCAGGTCACAGCATAAATATTCTACCTGCACCAGGTGGTCTTGATATGTTTGCCTTTGACCTAGCAACTAATACTATTTATCTTAATGATAAGTTTTATCAATCATTTGGATATCCTGAACAAGGAACTTCTTTTGCTACATTTCATGAAATTGAACATTTTAGAGAAAAAATAGCTTTGCTCAAAGAAAAAGGAGGTGCGGGTGTTTTTCAGAGATACTTGGATAAGTTAGATCCTAAAAAATCTGAACACTCAGGAGCATATGGCGTGATGGATAATTGTATTAGTGATGTAAGGCAAAATGGTGCTGTGGTTGCTAGGACCAACGAAGGGTTTGATACTGTTGAAAAAAATTTATATAAAGACGTTCAATTTCCCGATGTTGATTTTACGAAAGAAGGTAACAAACAACCACTACATGTACAACTTCCTTATGCAATATTGAATGAATACAGATCAGGACGAACATGTATCGTCGACGAGAGAGTAAGAAAGATAATAGATGAACTACAGCATACTGCATTACCAAATGGAAAAGTAGTTGATGTATTAGATCTCATGACAAATAAGGATCCAAAAGCTGTGCCAATGTCTAAAAGACTAGCTATTCAAGATAGGTATGTATGGCCAAAGGTGAAAGAACTTTTAGAAGAAGATTTAAAGGAAAAGAAAGAGGAAGAGAAAAAGAGTGACGATGGAAATGGAAAAGAAGGTAAAGGTGATTCAAGTGATACTAAGCAAGATAGTAAGAATGGTGCACCTTCCCCACAAGAAGCACAGATTCCAAATAAAGTTTTTAGTGATGCGTATAATGATGCAAAAAAACGCGTACCTAATGCTACGCCTGTTGATAAACAAAAGGAAGCACTTAAAAAATGGATAGAGGAAAATGGAGACGAAGAGAAAAGAATAAACAAAGAAATTGCTGAAAGATTAGGGGTTGCTGTTGAAGATGTAAAAAAGTATAAAAGTCTTGTACAGGAAGTAAACAAAATAAATCCTGAAACAAATGAAAGTGCAATCGACGACCTAGAGCATCTTATAAAGAAGATCATAAGCCGTAGGTTAAAAGAAAAACCAGCTCCTAAATATCCAGTTGAAGAGGGAGATGAATTAGTTGACCCAGCAGGCTGGCTTGCTGAAGTTAAGAGAGGAAACTATGAACCAAAAGTTTGGGAGGATCAAGAAATAAAATTACAAAAAGATAAAAAGTTTGGTGAAGTAGAAATCACTCTTGTATGTGATAGATCAGGATCAATGGAAGAAGACGGTGCTGTAAAACTTCGTGAGCAACAGAAAGCCCTCGTTCTCTTTATGGAAGCTTTAAAGAGGTTTAATGATGTTTTAGATGAGGAAGAAATTAGCTTAGAAAAACCTCTTTCAATTAAATCAGAAGTGTACTCATTTCAAGCAGATGGAAACGATGTCATACCAATTAAAAAAATGGGGAAGATTTTGACTGAGAAAGAGAGAATAGAAAGTACAGCAAAAGTATCTAGTGCACCAGGCCAAAGCACAACGGACTATGTCACTCTTGAAGCAATTGATAAAGAAATAGATGCTAATAGTTTAGAAAAGATACAACAAGGCGAACTTAAAAAAATAGTTATTGTATTTACAGATGGTGGATCGAGCGACCAAGCTCGTGTACAAAAGGTTTTAAACACATTACGAGGTAAGGGTGTAGTTGTTATTGGTGTTGGAGTAACCGAAAGTGGATATCCTGCCATTACTACATATGCTCCAGAATCAGTCCTTGCAAAGGAAGCTAAGGATTTACCAAATGTACTAGCTCAAATTTTAAGGGAGCATTTAGATGGTATCTAATTCCCCAATAACCAATATTTTTCTTGTTATTTAAAATAGTGAAATTATTGTATAATGTAATTTATGGAAAAACCTAACTTTCATGAAGTTCACAAAGAAAGAAATGCTCACAAAGAAGTCGCTAATAGCTTAGGCGATCTTTTACCCATAGATTCAAAAAATGATTTGGAGAATTTACAAAAGATACACAAAGAATTTAAGGTAAAAGACTATGAAAATTTCAGTGGAGCAAAAAAGGAATTACGATTTCAAAAAGAACAATTTGAAGGCAGGAATGTTGCCATTGATCATGAACTAATTCATAAGGCATTAGGTTCTAAGAAATATGAAGAACTTGATACTTTGGAAAAACAAGAAAAAGACATACGTGTACTTGTTTTAGAAAGAGCAAAGCGACTACGTGCTATGACTAGTAGTCCTTCAAATACTAAACTATACCAAAGTTTAGTGAACGCTATCACAGAAGACACTATAACAAGGCAGAATGAAACCGCCCTATTTAGAGAAGGTAATCCCGAAATAGCGAGAATATTTGACCTACTTTCATATCGTGAACAGCTGTATGAACAGGGTCATATTGCTGAAGTTCCATCTGTTAAAAAATATTTAGATAAAATAGAAGAAGCAATGATAGAAGGTAAATCTATGTTTTTGCATGGGCCAACAGGTACAGGGAAGACATCTCTTGCTATTCGAGCCTCAAAACTCTTAACTGGAAAAGATCCAGAGATTGTCTATTGTAATCCTCAAACAAAAGAGAGTAATGTTTTTGGGAAAACAGGTATTGGTATTGATGAGAAATCTGAAAAGCAAATTACGGAGTTTGACCCAGGACCACTTGTGCGCGCAATGGAGAATGGGGGTGTTGTTATTTTTGATGAATTTACAGCACTTCCTAAAGAAGTAATGGCGATGCTTAAGGGAATCATGAACGCAAAGCAAGGAGACACGAGAACTGTTACAGGAGATGGTCAGGTAACTATTGCTCCAGGTTTTCAGATGATATTTACTGCAAACTTAAAATCAGAAAAGAATCCAGAGAGACAAGATATTCCACCAGAAATGGCAAACGAATTTTCTCAAAATAACTTAGAAATTAGATATCAAACAGTTGGTGAGAGTTACGATATAGTCCTTGCTCGCCTCCTTTCTCCAGATGGAACAATAGCTATGTCCCCGTATGACGTAGACACTACATTGCCAAAACTCTGTGAGGCAATAGCGGAAATACAAAAAACATATACAGAAGGTTCTACTTCTGATGTTGGGTCTAAAGAAGGACTCAAAAAATATGTTCTCAATCAAAGAAATCTTGAAAATATTATCAGTAGATGGAAAACAGCTTCACTTAAGGGAGAAGCTACAGACTTTGTATCGTTTTTAGATGAACAATTAGCAGTTACACTTACGTTTAGAGAATACTCAGAAAAAGATAGGCTACTCGCAGCAAAGATTTTAGCACGACACGGATTACTCTCTACAAAGACAACAGAAGATGTTGGATTACCCCCTGGTTCTTTCTCATTTAGACCAGAGATTAAAGAGGGCATTGTTAAAAAATCAAAAAATGTCCAACAATACACATTAGAAGAAGTGGCAGACATTGACCCTTTTAATGTGAGAAGACCAAAGATAGCAGAAGATATTGATGCTTTGACGGGAGGGGTAGAAGTCAAAAATGAGTTACATAAAGATGTTCCAGAATTTATTAAAAATCTCTTACAGCAGATTGGGACTCCTGCTACATTAGACGATTCATTTGAAGGAGGAATCATTAACCTAGAAATAGATCAAAACCTTGTTGAATCTCTTTCAACATGGGATAAAGCACAGAAAGCTTATAAAGGAGCAGATGGAGCATCTCCTTCGTGGATATGGGAGGAATTAAAAGGCATTCCATACACTAAACCAGAAGTATCTAATCTTGATGTTCTTGTCCTTAACCACAAAGGAACAAAACCACAAGAAAGAGATAAACTCGTATCTGATATGGAAAAAGCTGGATACCGCCCACTTGAGTTCTCAGAATTAATTGCTCTAGGAATTATAAAACCTGAATATAACAAAAGAAACGAAATACTTAACACCTACAAGAAATATACTCTGGGTGGTGGGTTGCAGGTTCCGTACCTCCGCTGGAGTGGCGACGAGCGTGAGCTGAACGCGGACAGGTGTGGTAGTGAGTGGAGTGGGCACGTCCGCTTTCTCTTCGTTCGCAAGTAGTACTTAGACTTTAGACACTTTGCTTTTGCTTTAAATCTTTTGACTTTGCATTCCGAAAATTTTTGTTTTTACCACCGTCTCGAATACAAGAAGATCTATGAAATAGTAATAACCTTATTTGCTAATTTTATTTTACTTTTCAAGCACCCTAACAATTCTCTCTTTTGGATGTCGCTACCATCTTTCAAGATGTACTTCGCATAATTGCGTATATCTACATCTTTAACCTTGATATCTCCTTTTGTACCTAAAACACTTTTCTGGAAGCCTTTTATTTTTTCAATTTCTATCCGTATCTTTTCTTTCATACCTATCTCGTCTAAGTCAATTTTATCTAGTAGTTCTAAAAATTGTTTTAAGAGATCTTCCTCATTGGTATATCCGCATTTACAACTTTTATCTTTAGACTTTGAGCAAGCATAATATACGTATCTGTGAATATTTCCATTTTGTTGATGTTTAAACTTTTCATCTGCAGTAATACCTGAACCGCACAGTCCACATGTCATAAGTTTAGTAAAAGCAAACTCCTTACTATTAAACTCTGATCTTGATACTTGTCTTGTAAGCTGAGATTGTACTTGGTCGTAGAGTTCTTTAGTAATGAGAGGTTTATGACTACCCTTATACCAGTTACCACTCTTACGAGGGTACTCAAACTCACCATAGTAGAAAGTACTTTTTAAAAGTAAGTGGATATTTCCTAAAGTGAGGTTTTTATGACCTTTAGCTGTTTTAAAATTCATATCAAACTTTAACCAATGATAGACTTTTAAACCACTCCATTTATCATGAGCAACTTTTTCAAACATCTGCTTTATTATATGACCTCTGTCGGGGTCTATGTATGTCTGACATTTTCTGTCTAGTCTATTTTCTTTTAGGTATCCAGTAGGTGCAGGGCATGGCCACAATCCCATTTCAACACGAGTACGAAGTCCACGCTTAACATTCACACCTTTGTTATCATTTTCTAACTTTGCCTGAGAGCAAAGAATCATTAAGAGGAATTTCTCGTTAGGTGAGTTACTAAATGTCTGTCCATACGTTCGTATCTGAAACAGTAACTTTTGATCCATTAAATCTACGATCGAACCTAAGTCACCTGCATTTCTACTAATTCTTGAAGCATCCCATGCAAGTATTCCGTTAAACCTACCTCGTTTGATATCTTCTAATATTTCTTTGAATACTGGTCGTTGTCCTGAATCTTTAGCAGAATGAGATTCTCGTCTAATGTCTACAATTTCTAACCCTTCTCTTTCAGCTAGTCGTAACATTTCTTTAATCTGAGAGTCAATAGAAAGAATTTGTCGTTCTTCCGACTCGGTGCTTTTGCGAGAATATAGTACATACTTCATTTTTTGTTCTGGTGCTACTGTCATATTACCCATTAGCCCAAATGCTTCTTGTTGTTCCATATTATATTAATGACAGAACCATAATCCCTGCATAGTCTATGCAGAACTAGAAATACATAGCATTGTGAGTTAAGAAAAAGTCTTATATTTAAATGAAAAGTTACAGTTGGGTGTAACTTTAATAGTGTTAAAAGTGTCACTTTTGTCACTTTTTACTACACTCGAAGAGCGTCGAAATGGTAAACTAAAATAGTTAAAAATAACCTTACAGGTCTTGTTCGAGAAAGGCTCGAACTCGAAGATCCCCGCCAACACATTTTAGTATCGGAGTTGTCTCACTTTGTCTATATGAGTGAGGCGACCTAGATACATAAAGTAAAAGTAAAAATTGAGTTTCTGGATTTTTTCTTTTTGTCTCACTTTTGCTTTTATAGAAAGATGTTAACTCTTTTTGTGGACATCTCTCTTACACGAGATTGACAAGGTGATATACTCTCTACATATGAATAGAAAACTTCGCGTAGGTATTAATGGCTTTGGGCGTATCGGTAGAGCGTTTGCAAAGGTTGCTTGGCTTCGTGATGATATGGAAGTCGTAGCAGTGAATGATCTTGGCGATATACATAATCTCGCATACCTTTTTCAATATGATACGGTCTATAAAACGTCTTCATTTGACGTCTCTGCAGATGTGCATGAAGGTACTCAGTCACTACACCTTCAAGAAGGAGAAAGAGAAGCAAGCATCAGAGTCTTCCAAGTCAAGAATCCAAATGAAATCCCTTGGAAAGATTTGCAGGTTGATGTGGTTGTCGAAAGTACTGGTCTGTTTACTACGTATGATAAGGCGGCACTGCACCTACAGGGTGGCGCACGCCATGTCGTTATTTCTGCCCCTGCAAAGAAAGGGGAGGATGAATCAGTCAACGGTGAGACTATCCTCATTTGTGTCAACGAAGAAAAATTTGGTACTACACAGATTACTTCAAACGCTTCTTGTACCACCAATGCAACATCTCCCGTCATTGCTATTTTAGATGAAGCTATTGGCATCGAAAAAGCAATACTCAATACCGTACACTCTTATACCGCTTCTCAAAGTATTGTCGACGGTCCTAATAAAAAAGACTTTCGTGAAGGGCGTGCAGGAGGACAGAACATTGTTCCGTCTTCTACTGGCGCTGCTATCGCGGTCACAAAAGCCTTTCCGTCTCTCGAGGGTCTCTTTGATGGCATTTCCATCAGAGTGCCAACACCTGCTGGATCTATCGCAGATATTACTTTCATATCAAAACGTTCTACTACAGTGGAAGAAGTCAATGAAACTCTTAAAAAAGCAGCCGCAGGAGACAAGTGGAGTAAAATTTTTGCAGCCACAGAAGAAGAACTCGTTTCGAGTGATATCATTGGTCTCCCATATGCGTCTATTGCTGACCTTAAAATGACTCGTGTCGTCGGTGGAAACTTAGTCAAGGTGATGGCTTGGTATGACAATGAAATGGGGTATACTAATACTCTTGTAGAACACGTTAAAAAAGCAGGTGACACATTAAGTGAGTAACTATGATACGATTCAATAAAAGTTTTTTTGACCCATATTATGAAGAGAGTTTTTACAAAGACTTTACTCAAAAGACAGTTTTAAATGCCATTTCTCATCTTTTTGCAGCATGTCTCCTCATTGGATTCATTGCGTCCATGGGGTATTATATTTTAGAAAAAAATAATGTCGAAGCATTTATTCTATCTACTACTGATACTATTTCTAATGAATATCCTTACACGTATAAAGTTTCTATCGATGAAAAAGGATTACTCAGTAGTAATATGAATCCGGTTTATTTCTTCAAAACAAACACTATCGGTAAATATGAAGGTATTAACCCGCAGAGACTACTCGTTATTGATTCGGACCACAGTCTAGCAAATGTTGATGTTTCAAAATATGATGCACATTATATACTACTTCACGATGGGTATATAGTAAAAATGACTGGTGAGAAAAACTCTTATGGTGATTTCATTAACAAGTCACTCTCAAGATCAAAAGTTGAAATATATCTAACAGATATTAGAAATGCAACGCCTATTATTTCAAGACTTGCAGCAGTTGCTATATTCCTGTACTTCCTTATTCTACAGCCACTTGCATATCTGTTCTATGCATTCTTTATTGCATTCGTGATGTATCTTGTCTTTAACTTTGGATTCAAAGAAAAAATAAGTTACAAGAATGCATATATCATGAGTGTCTATGCTGGTGGAACAGTATTATTCCTTAAACTTCTTTTCTTTATCACCAGTTTCCCGACATTTCCATTTTTCTCTACGATCACTGCAATACTTTTTATTTTCCTTATGCACCGTAATGCCGCATATTTCCCAGTAAAGTTAAGTAGACTTAAAGCAAAAATTATTTCGGGTAGTAAAACAAAAGTAAAAACAAAAGCAAAGTAGCTATGAAGATATATCTAGCTACTGACCATGCTGGCTTCTCTCATAAAGAAGCTCTAAAGAAATATTTTGAAGATAAATCTTTTGAAGTTGTTGACTGTGGAGCAAAAGAATTTAAAGCCGGTGATGACTATCCAGTCTATATCAGTGAAGCAGCCAGAAATGTACAAGCAGATGCATTTCATGCACCATCTTTTGCCATTGTTTTTGGTGGATCAGGGCAAGGAGAGGCAATAGTAGCAAATCGTTTTCCTCATGTACGTGCGATAGTCTATGCAGGAGGTAATCTCGAGCTGGTTAAACTTGGTAAAGAACATAATGATGCTAATATTCTTTCTATTGGTGCTCGTTTTTGCACTGAAGAGGAAATGATTATTGCTGTAAATACTTTTCTTACCACTCCTTTTTCTCATGAAGAGCGTCATGTAGAACGTATTCTTGAAATTCAAGAAATGACAAAGCAAAATTCTAGTAGTTTATGAAAGTTATCCCCGCCATTTTACCAAAGTCACACGATGAATTAGTTAATAAGCTTGAGAGAGTCAGAGAATATCATGATTTGATACAAATAGATTTTGTAGACGGTGTTGTTGGTGAAGAAAAAACGTGGATGCCTCACTTTGATGAACCAGTAAAAGATTTTCCAAATCACACTTTTCAGTTCGATCTTATGGTGGAAGACTGGAAAATATTAGCACTTGGTTTGTCAAAATTTATAGCTATTGATTCTATTGTTTTTCATATTGATTCTTTTAGTGATGAAGATTTAGAGTATGCAAGCTTGTGGTGTAAAAGTAACAATATCAAATGTGGTTTCTCTATTACTAATGACACAGGTGTAGATTTTCTACTCAGTGCACTCTTGCTCGTCAAGGAAAAAAATAAAGATATTTTTGTGCAAGTTATGGGTATTAGAACTATCGGAGTGCAAGGGCAAATCTTTGATCCAGAATCACTGGTTCGTATTCGCCGTATACGTGAATCTTTTGGCGATATTTTTATACAAGTAGATGGTGCGATGAGACCAGAGACTGTTCTGCAAGTAAAAGCTGCTGGAGCAGATGCTGTAGTAGTCGGGTCATATCTTTTCGG
>JAYTSG010000030.1:0-11449 GCA_043745785.1 bacterium
CAGATACCTATAGAAACAGAAGAAGGAGATTCACTCTACGCTTTAACCTTATAGCTGGGATGCATAATTATGAGAGAGGGTTTTGAAAGAGGTCTAATAAACGTCTTGAAGGTAAGTGTTCGTAAGTCAAGGTTATGAGCATTAACTTCGGAGTCTTTCGCAGTGACGCCAAAAGCTTCTTCGTCAGTAGTTTACGCTTTGTCTAATGTGGACTGACTTTCGGGTGCAGTCTGTATATTTTCCTTGATGAAGATTATTAGACTCTCTCATAATTTGGGTGTATTCGCGTCTCAAGACTTGACCACTTCTCCTACGGATTAAGCCACAAGAGCATTAGCGGTAAATGTTTGATGATGAAGAATTTGTGACGTTGTAAGCACCCTTTAACAAATGCTACACGAATAAGTGCTATGAGCTTTTTTGGGATTATTATCCCATTTCAAGGAAATGGTTGAGGGTCTATATGGTATTAAGACAAATAAACATCATTGTTAAGTTTGGGGAGAACTATCCATTCATCGTATACTGTACACATGGAAGATATATTTCTCAAACGTTTTGAAAAATTAAATGAGAGACAAAAAAAAGCAGTGATCACTACCGATGGGCCAGTCATGGTGGTCGCAGGTCCAGGAACAGGTAAGACCGAGCTCCTTGCTCTCCGTGTGGTTCACATTATACGTGAGGGGTTAGCAAAGCCTTCGTCGCTACTTTGTCTTACTTTTACTGACAATGCATGTTTGAACATGCGAGAACGTCTCGTCAAACTTATCGGAGACAATGCCTATCGAGTACCTATTTTTACTTTTCACTCGTTCTCTTCCTATGTGATGGGGAGATTTCCAGAACATTTTTTTGATGCCGCTTCTTTTACTCTCGCAGACGATATCGTGCGCGCAGAAATACTTGAACATCTTTTCAAGTCCCTTCCTCATGGACATCCTTTTGCTTCATATCATCCGTCGGAAGGCTTTGTCTATTTGCGTGACGTAAAAGAGCGTATCAGACATATTAAAACTGGAGGCTATACAGGAGCAGAATACAAAGCAGTCACCGAAGCACTCGTTGAAGAGTATACAGAAGTAAACAAACTCTTTACCCTCTGGCCGATAGGGAGACTATCTGTTAAAACAATACGTACATTTGATTCCCTTCTTGAGTCTCTTCGCGGGCGTGGCGATACGACTTCAAAACTTCTCGCAGAAGCTCTATCGAAAGCACTCACAGAAACAGAAGGTCTCGGTAAAACTGAACCACTTGCAAACTTTAAGAAAAAATATCTTGTGACAGATGGTGAAGTAGTCCTCCTCAAAGATTTTTATAACAGAGAAAAGCTTCTTGCTCTTTTAGAAATCTATTGTTCCTATGAAAAAGCAATGAGAGAAAAAGGATATTATGATTTTGACGACATGATACTCGAAGTATCACATGCATTACATAACAATGCTTTTATGCGGTCTGAACTCGAAGAAGAGTATCAATACATTATGATAGATGAGTTTCAAGATACTAATGAGGCACAGATGAATCTTGTTCGCGAACTCACCAGTAGTCCACTTCATGAAGGTAGGCCAAATGTGCTAGTGGTTGGAGATGACGATCAAGCTATCTACAAGTTTCAAGGAGCAGAAGTTTCTCATCTCATGCGTTTTCGGGAAAAATTATATCGTGATGTAAAGACAATCGTGCTTAATAAAAATTATCGTTCGAGTAAGGAGGTGCTCGCTCTTGCTCGTGCTACTATCCTTCAAGGAAAAGATCGTCTTGAGAATCATTTCGTAGATATTACCAAAGAGTTGATCAATATGAATGAAGTTCTACCAAAAGGCGAGATAGTCGTGAAGCTTTTTGCTACAGAGAGTGAGGAAAATATGTTTATCATGAGCACATTACAGAACATCTTATTAAAAAAAGAGGCCTGTGATATTGCCGTGCTTGCACGAGGTCACAAAGAATTGCGCTCTCTCATTCCGTATCTTGATCGCGCTGGTATACCTTATGAATACAGTAAAAAAGCAAATGTATTCCAGGAGAGACATGTGCATGAACTTATTGTTCTTTCCGAATACTTATCGTCGTATATGGAAAACACTTCGACAAAAGATTATTTAATTCCTGAAATACTTTCGTTCCCTTTCTTTGCTATTTCTCGAAAAAGTCTTTTCAAGCTTGCTCTGACGGTCAAAAAAGAACATACAGATTGGCTCACGGCAGGGAGTGAAAGTGATGATGAAAAACTTCGTGAAGTCTGCACATTTCTTATCCTTATGGGAGGTGAAGCAAAGGTATTACCACTCCTTAATTTCCTTAAAAAAATAATTGAAGAGACACCTTTTAAGGAGTTTTATTTTAGTAAAGATACACTAAAAAATAGTCCTGATGAATATGTATACTTTCTCTCATCACTTCGTACTTTTCTTGACGCTCTCGCAGGATATAAAGAAGGCGAAGTGCTCACTGCAAAAGAGGTGGGAGATTTTGTTGCACTGCACAAGTCACATAATGTTTCACTTACTGCGGATACTATTTCCGTTAAAAAGAAAAATAGTATTAAGCTTATGACAGCACATGCTTCAAAAGGTCTTGAGTTTGGTTCCGTCTTTATTCTTTCTGCAAAAGATTCACTTTGGGTCAAAGGTGCTCGTGGTAGTAAAGTTCCGTTACCATTTCCCCTCAAACCATTTTTAGAACCAGCAGGAGACAATGAAGATGATTTTCTTCGTCTCTTTTATGTGGCATTGACGAGGGCAAAGCATAGTCTCTATATAACCTCACATGAGGAGATGATACGTTTTGTTGGACCAAGCGAGAAAGGGGCGCAAGAAAAAGATGAGCAAGCAGAAAATAAAGATGCAAGCTCTATGCTTGAAAGTGCTCTATCACTCTTCAGTGCACCGCTGGTACTTGATGAAAAAGAAATAGTACACAAGCTTGTTGAAGGATATCAAATGCCGGTCACTCATTTACAAAATTTTTGTAATGTTATAGAAGGTGGACCACTTTATTTCCTCGAGCAAAATCTTTTACGTTTTCCTCAGCCAATGAATGCTTCTGCTCTCTTTGGTTCTGCTGTTCATAAAGTAATCGAAGAGATAGTCAAGTATAAAAAATACAATGCCGGTGAGAATCCACCACTCGAAAAACTTATCGCTTTTTTTGATCAAGCACTTAAAAAAGGAAGGTTACCAGATCTTGAAGAAAAGAAAGCGCTCGCACGTGGACATACATTTTTGAAAGAGTTCTACGCAAGGCAAAAAGAATATTTTCTTTGGACTGATGAAGTAGAAGTAGATTTTTCTCGTGAAGGGGTAATTATTGGTGGAGCTCATTTAACGGGTAAAGTAGATTTTCTCCGTAAAGAAAAGGACGGATATCTGGTGGTAGATTTTAAAACAGGCGATTCGTACAGTGCGTGGGACGAGTCAAAACTCTCAGACTATGAGAAATTAAAATTACATAAATATAGGCAACAGCTCATCGTATACGATCTCTTGCTTGCTGAAAGTAAGACGTACAAAGTAAAAGCTAAGAATTTAGCTTTATCTTTTGTTGAAGATGGAAAGAGTAAGCTTCTGTATCTAGATGCGAGTGAACTAGAGGTGACTAGAATGAAAAAACTTATTGAGGCTGTGTATACTAAAATTATTACTTGTGATTTTGTTGACATTTCAAAGTATGAAAAAAATAGTAAGGGAGTTCTTGCCTTTGAGGAGGATTTAATTGAAGGAGCTATTTAGCTCTGGCTAAAATATGATAAAAATAAAACCGCTAGCCTGTGAGGGTCAGCGGAGTCGATGAGTAGGTTTTTTGTCTTTTTTCAGGACCTCATCGTAAAGATGTACAATGCTATACGACTGCCATCTTCGTCCCTGCCTGGGTTGAATCCCCAGGGATTCACTTTTGTGTCATGACTATTTCTCCTACAGCTCTGCCCGGCTGAGTGGAGATCTCAGCTTATTGATCCAAAATGCTGATTGGCTACAACCTTCTGTTTCTCGTGGTCGTTGGAGTTAATTTGCTGACCCTTTTTTATTGTATTAACTATAAAGTTATTATTTTAAATAATAACCGTCACAAAACTATCGCAAATAAAAAACCCCGACCAAAGGTCAGGGTTTGGGGGAGTGGGTTCTAAAAAATAAGAATTGTTCCACACTCCTGCGATACTGCCTCATCAAAATGATGATACTACGGTCTGCACAAATGCATGCTTTGCTTAGTGTTGTGAAAACACTTGCTTAAACATGTAATTATGTCCGCAGAGAACTCGCTGGATAGCGAAAGTTCATGGCTAGTACATTATATCATATACAAAATACTTGTCAAGTATTTCTTTCTTTCATCTTCTGCTACTCTTTATACATGCATATCAATGAACGAGGATCACATACAAGTGTCATAGAACAGTCACTCGAGCTGTTGAAAGAAATAAAGAAGCTTGGTGTCGTTGTCTCACCAGGTAAAATAGAAGTGATACAAAGGGCGAGGACGAAAACAGCTAAGTTTAAGAAAATCAATGATGAATTATTTGAAATGGTAGTGACGGTGGCGAGTAGTAAACAGACATTTAAAGTCTTTAGCGATTATCAAGAGGCTTTTCTCCTTTCTTTAACAAAAAATAAAAAATTAGAAGGTTGGAATTTTGGCTATAAAGATATGGAGGATAAATAATTTTTTTGTGACAATCAAAATGATTTCCCTCTTCTTTTTGAAAAAATAAAAATCTCCAAGAATGGAATTTTAGGTACATTGGTATGAGCTTCATTCAGAAGTAACAGTAAAAGCAGAAGTCAAAGCAAAAAATGAAACAAAAAAAGCCCGATTAAAATCGGACTCGGAACGCTTCTCGCTGTTGTTACAGTGAGACTCTTGCCTGAGGGGGGTAGGAAGGCAGAGAATCTCGATGGAGAAGCTATGTAAATATAGTCTATAAAATAAGTCCTGTCAAACTTTATTTAAAAGTATTCGAGGGATAGATGTTCATTTGCTATACTGCTTACATGTCCGATAAATATTCAGCAGTGTGGGTATCCCACTCTTCAATGGGAGATTTTCTTAAATGTCCCAGACTCTATTATTTGCACAATGTGTATAAAGACCAGAGTACAAGGAATAAAATTTCTTTAGTGAATCCTTTCATGTCTCTTGGTATTGCAGTGCATGAAGTACTCGAAGCTCTCGCAGATTATCCATCAGACACCCGTATGCAAAGAGATTTGTTTGCTGACTATGAAGAAGCATGGAAGAAAGTAAGTGGAAAGAAAGGGGCTTTTCTGACTGATATCGATGAGAAACTTTTTAAAGAGCGTGGTGTGGCAATGCTCGAGAATGTCATGAAAGATCCAAAGTTTTTAGTTAATAAAAGAATCAAGCTCCCGAGAGAGACTATGAATCCTAACTTTTTTCTTGCTGAAGAAGAGAATATTATTCTCAATGGCCTCGTCGATTGGATAGAGTATATGCCAGAGACAGACTCACTTCACATTGTCGATTTTAAAACAGGAAAAAAAGAAGAGAGTGAATCATCGTTACAGCTCCCTATTTATGTACTCCTCTGTCAGGCTCTACAGAAAAGAAAAGTAACCAAAGCCAGCTATTGGTATTTAGAAAGTAACACTATCGTTGAAAAAGCACTGCCAGATGAGATAAAAGCTAGAGAAGATGTGTTAGTGGTAGCAAGACAAGTAAAAAAAGCTCGTGATACAAATATATTTCTGTGTCCAGAAGGAGAAGGTGGTTGCTTTCATTGTTTACCCTATGAAGAAATACTTAAAGCAAAGCGTGGTGAAGTAAGTAGAGTAGAGAGTGTTGGTCTTGGAGCATTTAAACAAGAGTTATTTATACAGATATAAAAACTTTAACGAAAACGAAATATAAGGTACTATAGGAGAAACATGATTACAACAAACACCATTAGACAACCTCACACACTAGAGGAAATAAAAAATTCTTGCAAGATGATAGTTGGAGAGAATGGGCAACTACTTGAAGTTTGTAGAGTTACCGAAGAACTTATACAAGGTCTCGAAGAACTTTCTCAGTATGAAAAGCTTGTCACTATCTATGGCTCTGCAAGATTTCATGAAGATACGCACCCAATGGCTAAAGCCGCAAGAGAGCTTGGCGAGAGATTAGTGACTGAAACGGGCGCAGGGGTGATAACAGGGGGTGGTCCTGGTATTATGGCTTCTGCTAATAGAGGTGCATTTGAAGCAGGGGGTATTTCTATCGGAGCAACTATCATTATTCCTCATGAGCAAACGACCAATCCTTATGTCAATAAAGTGGTACCCTTTCAGTATTTTTTTACGAGAAAGACAGCACTCCGCGTGGCTTCAGAAATGGCAGTATGTTTTCCTGGAGGTTTTGGTACATTCGATGAGTTTTTTGATTTGCTGACACTAATACAAACGAGAAAGATAGTCAGAATACCTCTAGTTCTTTTCGGAACAGAGTTTTGGGGGTCACTCGATGCATATATTAAAATGATGTTAGAAGAAAAAATGGGAACTATTTCTCCTGAAGATCGTAATTTGTATATCATTACTGACTCGATAGATGATGTGATTGAGATAGCAAAAATGGCTCCGACTAAAGAGGCTAAAATAAATAGAGACGAGTAAGACAAGAACACTCTTTTCATTCTTCGTCAAACCTTGTCCCATTGCAGCTAAAAGTTTACACTCTCCTTGTTCTCAGTAACAAGAGCTTCTCGTAAGGAGTCCTGGCATTCATGCCGAGCCCTCTGTGTTTCTTGATATTGTTGTAATACTGTAAAAACAAAGTGAGTGTGTAATTAAACTCATCAAGAGTTTGATCAGGTGTGGGACCGAATCTCATACATTTAGAATTAAGTGTCCCGTGGAACCTCTCAATTTTTCCGTTCTCTTCTGGTGAGTACGGAGTGTTAGCTCTGTGGGTTACGTTGTTTTCTTGTAGGTATGCTTCTACCGTTTTTGCTATGAATTCTCTCCCTTGATCCGTTCGTATCTTATGTATGACAAAGGGAGTTCTTTCAATCAGTCTTTTTAAAAAATCTAGAGTATTGTGAGCGTTTGCTTTTTCATAGGTAAACATATAGACAATACGTGTAGCATCATCTATGGCAGTGTAGATGACCTTAGGAATACCGTATCCGTACGGATAGGTGGTGTCCATCTGAAGTTCCTGTCCTTCTTTCTCGTGACTATACAATTTCTTTTTCCACCTTCTTTGTGTATCAGTATAGGTGTCGCCATACCTTACTTTCTTTTTCTTTAATATTCTAAATATTGTACTTGGGTGTAGCTCTATTTTGTCTTCATACAGCAACCAGTCATGGAGTGTTTCTACTCCGTCTTGCCAATGTATCTCTGCTGATTGAATTACCTTTTCTTCAATATGAAAAGGTGTTTTGTTGTATGGAGTACTGTTATTATTTTTTCTTTTCTGAAGAAGTCCATCTATACCAAATCTTCTATACCGTATCAACCATCTGTGTACTATCTGCCTACTAACACAGAGTTCTTCTGCTACTTTTGTTACAGTTTTCTCTTTACTAATGATTTCTTGTAATTTTTTCTCTCGTAATTCTAAATACCCTATGGCATATCTATTCATCTAAATACTGTAAACTGTATTGCTGCAATGCTAACAAACCTGCTATACTAGTCCGATGAATAAAGAGAAAAAGATGGTGACCTTTTATGGCATGCACCCACTTCGTGAGTGTTTTCTTGCCTTAGAAAGAGATAAAATAAGTGATAAAGCGACGGTATTAAAAGTGTCTATTACTAAAGAAGCAAGAGAAAGACCAGAGGTGATGGGATTGCTCCAGAAGAATAAAATTATTCCCTCTGTGGTGACTCTCGATGAGGTGGAACATGCCGCAGGCAAGGGAACAGTACATCAGGGTATTGTCGTACAGATCAGTCATTCATTTTTGTATGCTGATTTTGATGAAATTATTTCTGATAAACAAGAGGGGGTGAGAGAGCTTATCGTGCTTCTCGACGAACTCGAAGATCCTCACAATGTGGGGGCTATTATTCGTTCTGCTGTTGCTTTCGGAGCTACCGCTATTCTTATTCCAGAACATGGACAGGTAGATATTACGGGTACTGTAGTGAAAACTTCTTCGGGTATGAATTTTGCTATTCCTATTGCTAAGGTTGGTAATGTTAACACAGTGCTTGAGAAACTCAAGAAGAAACATTATTGGGTCTATGGCCTCACCGCTGAAGGTGGTGCACAACTTGCTGATACTTCTTTTGATCAAAAGACTGTGCTCGTTATTGGTGCTGAAGGCAAGGGGATACGTGAAAAAACTCTCGAACTTTGCGATTTTAAACTTTCGATACCGATAAATAATCTTTGTGAGTCTCTGAATGCATCAGTTGCAACTGCTATCGCGATGTATGAGTGGAAGAGGCAGGAGAAGGAGTAGGGTTGTTCTGTGCTCTTGCTCGGTCTCGGAATTTACACAATCAAGCCACGTAAAGGTTTCCTGACGATTTCATAAAATCCAGCTTGACCCCACTCAGTCAGGGTATGTTTCTGATATAATTTACGTATGCTTAAACCAGAACAACAGCAAGTAGAATCAATAGCATTCCCCGAAAAAGATATTTTTCAGGTGATGCTAAGCGAATCCGACACTGTTATCATAAAGCCAGAGCATCGTAACACAAAAGGAAAACTACTTACCGAAGACGGTAAAGTTTCTCATCTACAAAATGAGCTATATTGGAAGATTATACGAACACCTTCGTTTAAGAAGTGGTTTGGCAATAGTGTTGTGAGAGACGGAAATGGGGAGCCAAAACTTGTTTATCGTGCAACCCTTAAAAAGAATTTTGATATTTCTGACGGTGTTCACTTTAAGACAAATGCTCAATCATGGCGAGAAAATCATTTTGGAACATTTTTTACATCAAGCAGAAAAAGCTGCATTGCATGGTTTACAGCAGTTTACAATGATGAAACTGAAACTTCTCGTAGTTCCTACGATGAAGAAGTTTTTTTGGCAATGAGAGAATCATTTTTAAAAAATAATGAGCAACAAGTTAAAGTATTTACTGCCTTTATTAAACTAGAAAACCCTTATATTGAGAATGGTTGGACAGAGCTCAGTAGACAAGAGCAACATCTTATATCTATTGCTGATTTTAAAAATAGAACAATTCAAGGAGGAGAAAAATTTTTAGAAGAATTACGCAGTAATCATGATGGCTTGTACCTCCCTCACAGCACAGATTTTGGCGATGAGTATGCGGTTATTAATAGTGGAAATATCTTCATGCTACCAAGTGATCCTAACGAAGGAGTAAAAGAAAAAGAATATGCTGAGTCACACGAAGATTACTCTAGACCAGCCTTAAGACCAAAGAGAAATTTATTCTCTCGCATCCTTCAAAGAGTATCTCGTCATTAAAGACGGCAAATCATTTTAAAGAGTAGTAAAGCCAATAGCTTCAACACTTTTAGTGCCTCTCGGTCGGTTTCACATGAGTGTACTCCTAAATGCGATGTAGCTTCCAATGTTCATTGTTTCGTAAGGTCTGTTTGGTAATTTTTAGGATATTAGTTCGACCTTTCTCGTACGTTTTTTTATTTTTTAAAACTTTGGTATATATCAAAGCTGGGACTAATACTGTTTGAACTCTAGTGTTAGACGTTAATCTACCTACATCATTCATGGTAACTTAATATTTTATACTAGTTTTGTTTGTGTTAGTCATGATATATATCAAAAATACTGCACCAGAATGATTTTAATGCATACCCCAAAGTGTCATCATCATTTTTTTGATGTTTCATTGTCGCCTATGCTTAACCACGCATCTTCAAATACATTTGAAAGGCTTTATTTCTTGAACCGTTAACAAGTGCCCTAGAAATTTCTTTTAAGACATCTCTAGTATTCTCGCCTGGTCAAAAATGACGCAGGTCATTTTCTTTCCCAGCACAAAAAGTAAAAATACAGTAGAACTTCTACTGTATTTTTACTTTTTGTGCTGGGACCCAGGCTCGAACTGGGGACATCTTGCTCTTCAGGCAAGCGCTCTACCAACTGAGCTATCCCAGCAATCTGTGTTATTTTTACTCACTAGATGTCTCGGCAGATCTTTTACTTAGATTAACTATGTCTTTACCTTGCTAGCAAAAGACATCTTTGATGCTGGGCTTCATAAGCTATCCCAGCATTGTTAAAGAAGATTATACCATAATCAGTCTTTAATGAGAAGATGTGGTCGTCTGAAGAGCTTTAGCTTGTTCGAGGAGTTTCTGTGCTTGCATCAGTGTTTCTTGACTAGCTCCACTTTTTTTGAGATCATTTATTGCATTTTCAACGGTATTAGGATTAGGTACAGCTTGTTTAATTTGATCAAGACTTTTCAGTCCTCTATCTATTAGTTCAGGTGCTTTTTTTATCGTATTGAAAAAGGGTGTGAGAAAGTAATACGCACCACCAAGAGCCATAACAATGATAGTCATGTAAAAATAGCGGAAAGCAGCTGCGGTAGACTCTTTCTTTTTCAGGTGATGCATTTCTTCATTGAGTTCTACTACCATCTCAAACATATGATCGAGTTTTTCTTGATTG
Source organism: bacterium (assembly GCA_043745785.1). Lineage (GTDB taxonomy): Bacteria > Patescibacteriota > Minisyncoccia > Phycocordibacterales > UBA5272 > UBA11704. Next base: position 10,586 of record JAYTSG010000030.1, read on the forward strand.
TTCAAGTGTTTTGCATCCATGAAGAGAGTATAGCAGATGCAAAGCATATGATAAGTGTGTTAGAATGCCCAAACTGCCCTCGTAGTTCAATGGATAGAACAGCTTCGTCCTAAGAAATAGATGTGGGTTCGATTCCTGCCGAGGGCACACTGTAGTGAGATAGACCGAGAGGGTTAAGATTAAAAATATACATTCTATTTAGTGAGAATCTTCATATATTCAGTTAGTCGTATAAAGTCACCATAAAGACCTTCTTTTTTCAGAGCCGAGATAAACCATGTATGGTTATAACCGTCGACAATAAACTCATGTATATTTTTTGAAAAATTATATGTTTCTCCATCAGCTTCAGTAAATGAACTTTCTGAGACTGTGTCTTTTACTTTTTTATAAAAGTCTAAAAGTTCTTGGGTTGGTTCATAAGAAAGTTCAACCGAGTGAATAAGTTTGTGTCTTAAGTTATCGTCTCTTGATAGAGTAAACATCGCAATATAATCACCCCTATGCCCGATATTTGCATCCATGAATGGAAGATCTCTATCAAGATAGTAAAGGGAATATCTTTGTTTACAGCAATGCCAAGGCGAATAGCTTCCTTTTGAGACGATTCTACCCTGGTGATTGTTAAGAGTATCTTTTCTCCTTACTGACTAAAAATGACACAATATCACCTACTTTTTTTTGCTTCAACTTTTATTTCAGGGCTTTCCGTAACACTTCCTTTTAGCACTGCTTCGTGACTCATATTGAAATAGTTTATCATAGTAGAATCAAAAACCCTGCAGCAGAGACTGCAGGGTATGACCTGATACATGACCTTCTGTCTACCAGAGTGTGAGGTTGTTCACATTGTCTTTAACTCCC
>JAYTSG010000031.1:0-33428 GCA_043745785.1 bacterium
CCATGCCTTTTGTTGCTGTTACCAACTCATCATTTTCTTTTTCATTGTTGACAACCACTTTCTCATAAGCATTTTCTGCTTTTTTATTACGAGTAGCTACTTCTTTTTGACTACTTGCATACCCTTTCATTTGATCTGAGAAAAAACCTACCAACTTGACTTTCTCGTCTTCGCTGAGTACAAGATCTACTCCCGTCTGAGAAAGTACATCTGTCATTTTATCATAGGTGTTTTTTGCAAAATCTTTTCCAAGAGGGTCAAATGCTTTATCAGAGCTTTCTTTAACACTTTCAGTCAGAGAGCTCGCTGTTTTTTTCTTCAAATATTCCGCAAACCACTTTTCCATTTCGGGTCCTGATTTTTTAGCATCACTAATAAGCGGAGCAAGATCTGCTTTAAATTTTGCTAGCTCTTCAGGACTCTTATCAGAAAGATTAGTAAAATCGATAGTAGTAAGTTCGTCTTGAAATTTCTTCTTAGTTTCATTTTCAGTGAGTTGCCTTCCTTTTCTAACTGCTTCGGTGCGCTCTTTAGTGTTAAGTATGAGACTACCCTTTCCTAATATTCCAGAGGTTCTTCTCGTTAGTATTGCCTCTCTAGCTATGCGTCTTTTTTCAATATCACTAATATTTTCAGTCCTCTTTAGCTCTTCTTGTACACCCTTTTGTAAATCTTTCGTCACTCTTTCTTTTTGATCAGAATAAGAAGTACTCGCACTAGCAAATCCTCCTCTTGGGTCAAAGCCAGTTTTTTGTGCAAAAGAAGCTTGAGCATTGGCGACGACTTTAGAATTATTAAAATCATAAGTGGCTCCGTAGCCAGCATACTGAGCAGCTTTGCGTGCCTTGTCGGCAAAATAACCTTGACCGTCGATGGCACCACTATCATGAAGCTTTCTTCCGAATCTTCCAATAGTTTGTTGACCGATAAAAGCCCCAGCTTTACCGGCGAGACCTACGGGGGTTGCTATCATCGCCTTTTTTGCAAAAGAGTCTGCTGCTCCAAGAACGGCATTGGTAAGCCCCCCACTCAACTCTTTACAGCCTTTATAGCTATAATAAAAGATGGCAGAGATAGCTATAAGATTAAAGAATATAAGACCAAGATTTCCACTAGGGACAACGCCTAAGTTCCTGCTTGCCTCTACTCCACCCTTAATGACACTGGTAAGTTTGAGTCCCAGGTATGTCATGAGCATAAAAACAGGTCCAACCATGAGTTGGCCAAAGAAAAACTTTCTGTACTTTTTAGCTAAATCATTTAATTTAGGTATTGCTTGGTCAATGAGCAAGAGAGGGGAAAAGATGACCCCAAAAATAAGACCAAGATCTCTCACCATAAAAATAATACCCATCATGAGGAGTGTATAAGCGTTGTACAGCATTGTTGTCGCGAGGAGTAGATTAGTTATGATTTGCCCCCCCGAGGACACTCCAAGTACACTGTCCCCACTCGGTCCAGTAAAATAGTTTTTGATAGAACCATATCCTAACAGCTCCATATATTTGTTTGAGATGACAGGATTTGTCCAAGAGGTACTCCAACTACTATCGATGCTGTTATATATTGAAACGGTGGTAATGGTTGACATATCTATCATCCAGGTGCTAATAGCAAAGGAAAAACCAGAAAAGACAGCAAAGATTATCATGGCTACAGCGGCGCGTTGTATTTTTTGTCCCTCCCCAAAGAGTGTCATAGCAATAAAATAAAGGAAACAAAAAAGTGACCCAGCGAGCACGAGGCTCCTGGTAAAAAGCCAGAGGGTGTAAATCTCTTGAGAGACGAGGGTTTTTATTGAAAGTAATCCAAAGAGTATTGCAAAGTTAAGAAAATAGCCACTAAGTGCAAAAGCTGCAAGGGCAGTATTAACTAATACTATTCTGATTATCCAACCGACGGCTTGGTCTATACAGCCTGTTATATTAAGACTAAGAATATTACAAGATTCAGATTCTTCAGAAATTTTTATCACAGCATTTCCAATACGAGTGTTATTACTCCTTGTTGCATCTTTAAGTTCTGCTTCAGTAATAGATCCTTTTGCTAGATCAATAACACCTTGTTCGTTTTTTTCTAAGTAGCTTCCTATATCTATAGAAGACATAACCACTCTAACAACTCCAGAATCTGGCGAAATACCTACCCTTCGAGGTGCTACAAAGCTAACAAAATCATGGTAGAGACCTTTTTTAAATTCGGCTTTTGCTATAGTTATTTCTGAGGCATTGCTTGCTGTTGGTATTGCACTGGCAAGAGCTTTATCTGCATTATCTTTAAACCAACTCAATTCAGTTTCCAGCTCAGTAGATATTTTCTCTGTTGTGCTTAGTGGTATGGTAAGGTATCTTGTCATCTCTCCAACTGCGTCATTTTTTGCTTCGTCAAGATATCCCGCAAAGACGGGGGCACAAGTAAAAAGAAATACCGGTAGTAGTATCTTCAGTAAGGTCTTACCTAGAGAAATCATATCACTATAGTACCATACAGATAAGTAAAAATAGGACGTTTATTCAGTGTTAAAAGACGGAGTAAAACGCTAAAAGTAAACGAATACTTTATCGGAAAAGGAAGGATTTTTGTTCAGATTAAGCTCTTTAGAACTTAGTTTAGAAATACTATCTTTATTTCACTCACACCCTCAAGCTCTGCTAGAGGGTGCTTTATAGGAAAGTTTGAAAAATCTTTATCTTTAGGAAGTCCTAGCGGACCTTATCTTGGGTACCTCACCGACACAAGCGGAGTGAGTGAGGTACAGCTCACTGCGGGGAGATTCATTTCTACGCCCCCCAACCAGAGTTATTTTGATCAGATGGTGGTGTGTTAGATGGATCACTACACCCTCCCCTAAAATTACCGGTACAGAGCGTTGCTTCACAAGCAGTTGTATCCTTTTGTATGGTCGGTATATCAAAGTCTACTACCCTTTTAAGAGAATCATAGTCATTACTTGCTAACTTTTCTTGTAGATAAGGAATGATTGTTCCCTCATCAGAAGCGAGGGCGGAATAAGCGATAAGAGCATTTGATGTTATCGTATCATTACCTTCTGCTATTTGTATAACAATAATAGAAAGTTTTGTCATGGATTGATCATAAAGTGAGATCCTTTTCTGTACGAGACTGAGGTTTGAAAATGAATCAAGTTTAGACTTTCTTTCAGAAACGGTAGTTGCATAACTTTGTCCTCCACCGTTCTCTGAACAAGTTTGAAGTCTGTTAAGTAAAGCGAGATAATTACTAGCATAATTAAAATAACTTTTATCAATAGTATTTGTTTTTTTAATAGAGTCGATATGATTACAAATTTGTGAGAGAGACATTTTTTTGTCGTCTTTTTGATTTGCACAATAATTTATAGCTTTTGTTATTTGTAAAGTAAGTGGAATTTTTGCTATCGCTGCGGGGCTCTTCGGCAGTAATTCAGTGGGTAGTGCTTTTCCACTATTGGATAATAAATTATCGTAGGTAAGATTGAGATTTCCTTTACTGTTTCCACTTGAAAGTGAACTTGAAAGGCCACTGTAAAGAGCTTTTTCAACCTGATTTGAGAGAAAATTTTCAGCAAGACCGCCGAGTAGGTCTGCAAAACCTTGTACATTATTAATTTTTCCGAAGTTTTGACTCACTGTTTGCTTAAACTTTTCCGCGACAAGTTCGACAGGAGTTTGTGTATTCCACTCGACGCAAGGTCCTTCGCCTGGAGGATAAGGATTATCAGTATCATCAACTTGTAACCTAACAGTACAAATCTCTTTTGGAATAAGACCACCAACAGTTTTTCCTTTTTGTGTTTCAACTTTCTCTTTCTCTTTCTCTTTTACAGTCCCAATAGCGAGTAAACTTTGACCATACTGAGTGTTTGCAGGATTATATGCAGCGAAAGTAGAAGCCATACCACCACAGGCTCCATTATTAAAACATGCTTGCAATTTTGCTTGTGCTTGAGGATCTGAATTCGTTGTTCCTGTACAAAAAGTATTGGAGAGGGTTGCTTTTGCTTTCTGTATTTTTTCTGCTCGAGTAAGTGAAGAATCTGCTAGATTAGTGCCAAGGCCGCTGTCTACCTGCTGGGTAGCTATTTTATCAAGATTTTGAGGAGCACAAGTCTCTTGTTGTATGGTGTTAAAAAGGGTTGTGTTTAATTGCGCTCCGATAGTAGTTCTGCCTGATCGAATATTTTTAATGAGAGCAACACTAATAGCATTTTTATAAGGGCTATTTGATTTATTGATAGAGTCGAGTTGTATACGTATTTCTTGATTGGCTACATTTTTAAAATAGGCGTCTGGATTGACAATAAAACCAGGTCCACCCCCCTGAAAGCCAGACTTCATCCAAGAGTAAGTGTCATTAAGTGCTCTGTTGATGAGATTATTTGCAATCTTCGTTGCGATCGGATTGAGAGAGTAGTCTTTAATTTTTGTTGCTATTGAGTTTGCAGAAGTTATAGAAGATTGAGCAAATGTCCCGGCTTGACTGCCATTACCAAGTAGTTGTGTAAAAAAACCAGTACAAGGTTCACCGACAGGAGTATAACAAGGTCCAGCTGATGCAAAAACTTGTATGGATGAAGAAAAGGTAAGAAACAAAGTGATAAGGAGTGAAGATTGTAGCTTGTTCATAATTTAGTTATTAAAACCTGCAGTAAAAACATAACCAGATTCTTTTATTGAAAAAATCAAGTTGTTGTTTGAAAAATAAGTTTCAAAATCAGAGAGAAATTTAAATTGACTCTGTGTAATGTCTTTGTATCCACGTAGCAACAGCGCTGCCTTGAGAGGATCTTCTTCTACCGTCAAAAACCCCTCAAGAGTTTCTGCGTAGCGAGATATAGCATTGATATATCCGAGGTGGTAAGTGATGGCATCTGCAGGAACGGGCATAAGGAGTAGTTTTTGTATAAACTCTCTTGTGCTTAGGGCTTTTTCTCTCAGTTTTTTTACATTGTCTGTTCCGGGTAGATTGTTGACAAGATCTTTCATGCCAGCATTATCATCTACCTCTAAATATGTTTTCAACATGTGAGCTGTTGAAGATGCAATTGCGTTGCCATAAGTTCTCCGGGATGTTTGAGTAGCTTTTATTTTATTTTTAATGTCACTTTCGGTGTACGATTTAAATGAAAATGATGCAGCTGTGGCACGCAAGACATCATCAGAAAGTCCTTCGTAACTAATTTCACTACTAGAGCTGATACTTTTGGCGTAGTTAGCGACAGTTAGATTATTTTTAGCGAGAGTCACAGTTAGATTATTTGGATCCGAAATTCTTTTCCGTTCCTCACTACTGATCTGATAAATCTCCTTACTCTTATCATTTTTTACATGCGGGTCAGTGCCAAGAATTTTTTCTTGCCAATTAGGAATACCATCTCCATCGGGATCTTCATTTGGATTTTCCATATTGTTGATGGTGAGTATTTGCGAAGCAAGGAGAGTTGAAGAGTCAGTAACAGAATTACCTTTAGTAATAAGTTTTGAGGGGAAAAGGTACAGTGTGAGAATAATAACTGAGAGAGTAAGTACCCCAAGAGTCATTTTCTTTTGATGAAGTGAATCCATAGCACAAGTGTATCTTGTATTCTTGAGGAAAGAAAGTGTATATGAGTTATTGTATGAGCGTAGTATTTATGCTTGAAATATTATTTCCTATATCTATTTGCTTCACCACTCCCCCCTTTCCATTCACGAGAAGAGATGGCGCCATATTCGCGACCGATATGACAGGTTTCCCTATCGTGGCACCGAGTAGTTTTGTATATATCTCGTACTGGTATAACCCGTACTTATTTCTTTTCATTATGGCTAAATTCGATTGCAAAACATAAAAATCAGGTTTTTCTTTTTCAAAAGAATAAATAGTGCTATAGGAAGTTGCCTCTGAACAAAGTAAGGCAGCAAAGGAAAGTGACTTTTCTTTTTTCTGAGTAGGAAGCATGAAGGTATGAAAGGAGTGACTTTGTTTGGTGTTTATTTCACTTAAGTATTTTTGGTAAGATGTGTTGCTCGATAAACGAGAAATAATAAAGTTTGCCAAATAACTTGAATACTCACTAAAAACCATTAAATCGTTTTTACTTCTTACTTCGCGAGTTTCATCTCGAGTCGTATATAAAAGCGAAACATTCTCTCTCACCCCTTGTCTTATTATGGTTTGGCTATCGAGTATAGACACAAAATTTTTAGGAATTATTGTTTCGAAAAGATCAGATATTTCAAGATAATAGGAACTCTCTGGAAGTATGAGTAAATCTGTTTGTTTTGTTTTAGTTTGGAGTAGCTCGTTAATGATACTCATCCTTGTTACAAAATCTTCTTTCGCTGTACTTATTTTTGGGTCCTTAAATGCTGTTGAGACTATGTCAATTGAAACTGATTTCAGGGGAGTAATTGGGCGTATTGCAAGTAAGGTATAACATACAAATAGCACGGCAAGATAAAAAAGAGAAACACCAAGTGAAATCATTTTTTTGCAATAGGCAAAAATAATAAAAATAATAAAAGCAAAAATACCGGTCAAAAAATAGACCCCACCATGATAAGCAAATACGATCAGTGGTGTAAAAGCAAGAGGTTCTCCGAGTGATCCTAAAAATAAACGTAAGCCAGGTGCGCTTTGTTCTCCGAGGTAAAGGAGAGAGAGGAGGAAAGACCGAAGCATGTCCGACAGAATAAAGACTGGAACGATGTAAAGCGGAAGGAAAAGAGACTGAAACTTTTTCTTCTCGAAAAAAGAAAGAGCGTAAGGAATGATAAGAAAAGAAATCCCAGAAGTTAGGCTTCCGAGCAGTATAAAAAGAGTTACAATGAGATATTGTAGAAAAATAGAGGTGCTCCAAGGACCAGGTAGGAATGTGTAAAAAAAAGAAAGAGAAAAAATATTGTAAAGTGTTCCGATGAAAAACCAAGGAAGCTTTCTATGTTTTGTCTGATATGAAACGAAAAAAAGTACTGAAAAAACAAGGGTTCCTACAAAGATGTGGAGAGTTCCAAAGATAAAGTAAGCCATACTGCCAGTGTAACATCTTCAGCGCGTACTTTAGCGTCGAGTTTATGTTTGATAAAAAGCTCTACTATTTTTTCTCCAAACTCCCCTTTTACATTAGAGAGCAATATTTTTCTTTTGTGAGAAAATCCAAGTTTAAGGAGTCTAAAGAAAATGAGCTCATGCGACTCATTACGAAAGTTTGATCCAGAAATATTTTCTATCGAAAGTACAGCGCTATCAACTTTTGGTTTTGGAAAAAATGACCCTGCCGAAACTTTGTGAACTATTTTTGGTATACCATATACTTTCACCGCAACAGAGAGTATCGATTCTTTTCCATTACGAGCGACAATTCTTTCAGCTACCTCTCTTTGCACGAGCACGACCATGGTATTTGGTTTTCTTTCATGTGATAAAAAACGCTCGAGTATAGCGCCGGTAATATAGTAAGGAATATTGGCGATGAGTTTATACGAAGAATATGGCGGTTCATAGGTGAGAGCATCTCCTTCTTCTAAAATAAATTTACTAGAAGCTTTTTCAGATGCGAACTTTTCGCATAAAAAAGAAACAAGATCCCTATCTTTTTCTACAGCGATAACACTCGCCCCCGTGCCGAGTAGCCCTTCGGTGAGGAAGCCTTTACCAGGGCCGATTTCAAGAACGATATCATTTTGGGTGAGATGTCCTGCGCGCACTATAGCCTCACGTGCTGGGGGAGAAGTGAGAAAATTTTGTCCAAATGATTTTTTCGGTATCATGGTACCACCCTATCATTTTTTAGAAGGAAAGACTAACAAGATTTTAGTTGTTTTTATGGGGATTTGTAATTAAAGACTGAACAAGAGATTGTTGACTTCTTCCGTACTTACAAAGTTCTGGTATTTTTTAATAAACCTCTTTCAAAAGTCTCAAAACTTTCCTGTATTATCCTTCCGGCGAAGGTGTCCCAAGACATGAATTTGATAATCTAGTATGTATCATGATACTACTAGACCTCAGCTTTCGTTTAGAAGTATAGCAAGGAGACTTTTGAAAGAAATCTAATGAATACAGTATGAACTACTTTAGTAAAATTCTTATTCTTTTTTATTAGCACTGAGTGTATAAACTCCATTTGAGTTTGGAGTTTTCAGAATGATTCATAAACATTTGCAGTAAGACAGGTTTGTTTGGTGAAACAAAATAAAAGTATTGTTAGTTGAACTCCATTCCCTATCATCTCTACCTCAAGCTCTTGTAGGAAAGTTTGAAAACTCTCGGTTTTCAATAATCCTTGCGGAGTAGTTCCTATAGATACCCGGTTGATACGAACGGAGTAAGTGAGGAGAGGTCTTTGACCTGGGGAGTTTTATTTTCGCATGGTAAATGTATCGATTAAGTATGGTATTTTGTAGCTCTTTATCTAGTTTTAGAAAATATTTTATTGAAATTTTTAGTTTTTTTGAAAAATTTAAGAAAAAGACTGCTCTCCAAAAGGTAAAGTCAGTAAAGATTGCTCTTTTGGTAATGTTTCGTATAATAAAAACTTCAATGCCAGCTATTTTAGGTCTTCCCACTGTTCGCTATATTGTTGTATGTCAATAATCGATTGTATTTATGGTTAAAAGTATACTGCGGTCTCTCCCTTTTCTTTATAGTAAATGTCTTCAAAAAGTGTCTCATTTTCTTCGAGGTCATCTAAGAAAATACTCGGAGCGTTAATTTGTTTTTGACCAAAGATAGTACGAAGCTCTGTATGAGAAAGAAAAAGCCTTTTTTTAGCACGAGTAACTGCAACATAAAAGAGTCTACGCTCCTCTTCCTCTTCTTCAGCACTCTTTTTCTTACCTCCAAAGTTTTTATGGGGAAAAAGATCGTGTTCAAGACCGACGATGAAAACAGTCTCGAATTCTAAGCCTTTTGAAGCATGTATGGTCATAAGTCTGACCCCTTTCTTTTCTTTGGTGTCATTATCTTGGTCGGACATGAGACTCGTCTCTTCAAAAAAAGTAGGCAGTATTTCATCAGCGACTTTACTGTCATATTTTTCTGCGAGTGAAATAATTTCATAGATATTAAAGAGTCTTTCCTTATCTTCACTACTCCCCTCTTGTAATTCTTTTTCTATTCCTGATTCTTTGATGATAAAAGCAAGCAGGGCAGATAGATTCATTTCAAGGGCTTTACTCTGTATGAGATCTAGAAAACGATAAACGGTCGCAATACGGAGCTCGGCACTTTTTGGTAATCCTTCACCGCCAAAAAGTTTAGCAACAGTCGTTTTCCCTATCCCCTTTTTTGGTGTCTCAAAGACGCGCTTCATGTCTGCATGTGAGTCTCTGTTGTACGCTGCACGAAGGTAAGAGATGACATCCTTTACTTCTTTTCTTTCGAAAAATTTGGTACCAAGGAGATTATAGGTCACACCATGATGAAGCATTGCTTCTTCTAAAACACGAGACTGAAAGTTGGCGCGATAGAGTACGGCGAGAGAATCTGGATGAGAACCAGTATCAATAAGTTCGCGGCACTTTCCAGCGATATAGTCCGCTTCACTATATTCATCATAGCATGGAACAACAGTGATCAGATCTCCCCCAGCTTGTTTCGTAAAAAGATTTTTCTCGGTGCGTACTTTATTTTTTTGTATAGCGCGATTAGCTAGTGAAAGAATGATATTGGTAGAACGATAATTTTCTTCGAGGAAAACTATTTTGGTGCCACGAAAATCCTTTTCAAAATTCATGATATTACGAAGATTTGCACCACGCCATGAATAAATATTTTGATCAGTATCTCCGACGACACATATATTTTGTTTTTCATTCACGAGCAATTTAGTGAGAGCGTATTGCGCACCGTTGGTGTCTTGATACTCATCGACATGAGTATAGGTGAATCGTTTTTGATAATACTCTTTAACTTCAGGAAAATGATCAAGAAGATAAACAGCACGCACGAGGAGGTCATCGAAGTCGACACTCTTTTGCTCTTTCAATTTTTGTTCGTAGAGTTTCCAGACACGAGAAATAATTTCTGTTGCCGAGTTCATGACTTTACTTTCATACTCATTCGCCGAAGTGAAGTCACCTTTTTCCCTCGATATAGTATGGCGAATACGTGAGGGGTCATGTACTTTTGGATCCGCTCCTATTGCTATAAGACATTCCTTGATAAGTGAGAGTGTATCATTTTGATCGAGTATGCTCGGAAATTTGGGGAGACCTATGAGTTTTCCATACTCAGAAAGTATCATTACTCCGAGAGAGTGAAACGTCTTTATGGTAGGAAGCGGTCGGTACGGATTGCTTTCTTCGATGAGTTTTTCTTCCTCAAGACGTGTGATGATGCGCTCACGCATTTCTTTTGCTGCTTTGTTGGTAAAAGTGACAGCGAGGATATTGCGAGGATCGGTGCCCTTTTTGACGATAGTGACAATACGCTCAGTAATAGTCTTTGTTTTACCAGCCCCTGCGCCAGCTAGGATAAGGAGTGGTCCTTCGGTATATTCGGAGGCTTCCTGTTGTTTTTTGTTGAGAGCTATCATGAAATGTCAGTGTACCATGATGCCTCGCAGGCGAACACTAGACAGTGTTGTTAGTTAGTTTGGCAAGCTCTGCTTCTTTTGCTTGTTCAAAAAGTGCGAGTATTTCTCCGCGGTACTGTTCGTTTAAGAGAAAGCTTTCAAGAGCAATCATGAAAAATATATAAGCATGATCTTTGTTGATTAACGCCTCTTTTTCATCCATAGCAAAAGCTTTACGAAGGGCTTCTATGGCTGTACTGATAGTTATCGTGTCATTATGGGAGTGTGTACTTTCATTCGAAGGTGATTTACCGTATAGAAGTTCTGATAAGAAATGTAAATAAATGACAGCTGTCACGTCATCGAGTGTTTCTTTCTTGCTTTGTTCATCGGCATTATGAAGATTCAGAGACTCAAATACTTTTGACATGAAAGCTGAAGAGTTTTTTGCTGTTTCAGAAACTACTTTCCTTTCTGCGTATAGTTCGCAAGAGACAGTCCAGAAAGTCTGTAAGGTACTACCGGCAAGTATACGTTTCGTTTCAGATTCTTGTAAAGGAAGTGTATGCCCAGGTATATAAAAAGCAAGTGTTGTTTTAATAAAAGAACTCAGAGACTCCCTTTCCTTAATATTTCCAGTAAAAGTACCGCTACTTAAATAGATGTCTGCAACTTTTGTGTTTTTAAATTTTTCAAAAAGTTCACTGTTAAGTAGTTCATCAGAAACTTTTTTCTCAAAAGCCTTTTTAAGCTCAGGTAACAGTAAATTAATATCAGAAGCCCTCACTGTTTTATCAAGTAATCCAAAAGGCGATGAAAGCATTTGATCTAAGGAAATTGTTTGAGTCTTTAGTCTATTAAAAACTTCCAATGAGACGATAGGGTTTGTTTCTTTTCCCTTCTTAATTTCTGAAGCTTCATCAGATAGTTTTTCTGTTCCTGCGACAGGAGTAACTATAGTGTTTAGTCTGGCATCAGAAGTTGTTATTTCTTCAGGTAGTGTTACAGGGGTTACTGTTTCTGTTTGCTTTATTTCGGCTATCGTTATTGCTTTCTTATCTGGTGAAATTCCCGTATCTACTCCGTTAACAGTTTCTTCAGCGTCTTCAGGGATTATTTTAAATGCTATTTTTTGATTCTGAGTTACAGAAACAGCCGTTCCCTGATCAGAAACATTTCCAAGCTCACTTGATAGAGTTGTTTCATTGAGAGTATTTATTGTTGCCGTCGGCACCGTTACGTCAAGCGTAGGTTCGGTGACAGTAGTTATTTGAGGTGCAGTGACAGCTTCAGCTAGTTCGGTTGCTAAAGTAAATGGTGCTTGCTTTATTGGTATTGCCCCTCCTTCCGTAAGCGCTGTCGCTGACTCTTCCCTAGTCATCGTAGATATCGCGGTAGTTTCTCCTGCTTCTGTCGCTAGTGAAGTATTGTTTAGACTGACACTATCTATTACGTCTATCGAGAGTGCTTCTTCTGGAGAATTTTCTGTGGAAGTAGCTACTGTTTGGGGTGCAAGTATTTCTTCCGCAAGTTTACCAGGAAGTTCAGAAGGGTCGATATTTGTTACCACTGTAGCCTCGGCTTTATTGATTAACCGTTGTGCTTTTTTTAAAGGGTTGGATCTGATCTCTTCTAACTTTTTTATAATTGCAACTAAAGTAGTCTCGGATAGAGGGTTAGTTACAGGAAGTGGCATCTGTTCTTCAGACTCTATCCCCGTAGTTTTTTCTCTCTCTTCAGAGAAAAGCGGATTAACACTATTATAATTGTCAGCTTCCTGTAAAGCTTGTTTGAGATGTTGTCTTACTTCTTCAAGAGCAACTATCTTGGCATCTTTTTCGTCCCCATCTTTTTTTAGACCTCTTACCTCTTGTTCTAAGTTTTGTACAAATTGACGCAACTGCTCAATTTGTCCTGACACTTTTACTTGGGCCATAACTTCCTCTTGCGCTATCTCGCTATTTTTTTCTGCTAATTGAAGGATGAGCTCTTGTACTTGCTGTGTGAGGGTTGTTATGCGCATTGTGAGTGAGTCGATTTGAATTTTTTGGGCTCTCTCTGTTGGTGAAGTCACTCCGTCCGTAGCTTTTATCGTTAATTGGTTTTGATTTGTGACTACTGGTGGTTCTAAGTGCTCGCTTTCAGTGCTAGGAACATTTTTTTTTACTACAAAGACAGGGCTCCCACCAGCGACTGGGTGGTTTTTCCCTCCAGAGATACGCATTAAAAGCTCTTTTGTCGCATCGGTTGGAATAACTTCTTTCACAGCATTAATTCCTGGATGTGTACCAAAATCACCTTGAGATGAGGGAGTGGCTGAGGTTGCTGCTTTTTCTTGGACTAAAGTATCTAGCATAGTCAATATATAGACTGAGTATATACAATTTTATTACTTCTTGTCTGTTTACAACGTTTTTTATTGACTTTATCTCCATAGTTGCTAGTATAAGTGATAGCGATGGCAGGAAAGTCTCTTTCTTTGTCTCCACTCTGTTTCCTTCATATAATGAAAGCACTACCACTGCATAAGGTTCCCAAAAAGCTAGCGCTACTATTTAGCTTCTATTTTTTTGTCATACATATCGCTCACGCTGGAATGTTTAATAATATCTCTACCAAAGTTAAAGGTACTTTTTTCTCAACCAACACCCAAAAAGATATAGAAAATCCTAGTGTATATAAAGCTAATGTACTTTCTCCTGTGTCACTTAGTGCTGCTGCTGATGACAGTGACCCCTCTGCACTCCTTGAGGTCAAAAGTGGTCCGATGAGACTTTCTACAGAAGAAATTGATTACCCGCTAGGAGATACTATCACTACGTATGAGGTGAAAAGTGGAGACACACTCGCTTCGGTAGCGAAGCTGTTTAATATAACAGTTAACACCATTCTATGGGCGAATGATATACCAAATAAAAAAATAAAAGAAGGGGATATAATTATCGTTCTCCCGGTGATTGGTATAAAATATAAAGCAAAAGAAGGTGAAACCCTTGCTGTTATTGCTAAAAAATATAAAGGAGATGTGACTGAAATAGCGAGGTATAATGGTATCGCTGAAGATGCAAAGCTTTCCGTTGGAGACGAAGTTATTATTCCTGACGGTGAAGTTGATGAGCCAAAACCAAAACAAATTGCTGTTTCTGTTAAAAAGATTATTAAAAAACTTGCCACGACACCTCTCGGCTTCTTTGTAAAACCTTTAGCAAATTATGTAAAAACCCAAGGTATACACGGAAAAAATGGTGTCGACCTCGGAGCTCGTGTTGGAACCCCTGTCGTCGCTACTGCGTCTGGTAAAGTTATTGTGGTGAAAGTTGGTGGTTATGATGGTGGTTATGGAAATATGATTGTTATTGCTCATAAAAACAATATACAAACTCTCTATGCTCATCTCTCTGCGGTGAATGTCTCCCAGGGTTCAAATGTAGAACAAGGTCAAGTTATCGGTGCTGTTGGTAATACTGGCAGGTCCACTGGTCCTCATCTCCACATTGAAGTTCGTGGAGCAGCGAATCCGTTCTAGTTTCTGGGAGTAGTAGATAGTATTTAAAGCCACTTTATAAAAGAAAGTTCAGCAATTATTCAAGAAAAGAGCAAAACTAATACCAAATACTTAAAACCATATCAGTTGTAATTAACGTAAAGATATAGATTGAAATAAATAAAATTATTCCAATATTTTTCTTCTTGATACTAGAAAGTGTACTTATCGATACCTTTCTAGTTAGAATTGCAGAAAGTAAACATTCTTGCAATGAGAGTCATATTAATAAATCTTTCAAGCGAAAGTATTTTTAGTAGTTTATTTATGTAATGTATAACTATATAGTATGATTTCTTGAGAGAAATAGTAAAGAATTATTTTGTTTGTTGAAAGTCTTATGTAAGAAGAAGAAAAAAGACTTTGCTAAAATAACAATTTACTAATAACTTCTTTGCTAATTTGTTTTCTAATAAGGGAAGTTTTTCTAAAGAAATTTATTCAAAAAATGTTTGTCTATATTGAAAAGCTTCAAGCACATGCGGTGCATATACTTCATGACTTTGTTCAAGGTCTGCAATAGAACGTGCAACTTTAATCATCTTATGATAGACACGAGGAGAAATATTTCCCTTTTTAGCGAGGAGTGAGAGGATATCTCTGGCGCCATCACTTAACAGTACCGATTTCTCTATATTTTTGATACTGATATTTCTATTTCTTTCGGTGCGACCTTCTTTTACTGCAAACGAGACAGCTATGTTTCTTTTTTCTTGCAATTCTACTGTCGAAGCACCTTTTCTTCCGTGAGTGAGTAATTCATGATCAATAAATTCAACGGGTACCCACAAGTCTATTCGGTCGACAATCGGTCCTGATAATTTTTTATGATATTTTGCTATGTCACGTGCAGAGCAGATACAGATACGTTTGGTGCTGGTTAAATAACCACAAGGGCAAGGATTCATTGCAGCAATAACAATGCAAGACGCAGGAAAAGTAGAGGTACCCTTAGCTCTTGAAATCGTCACTGTCCCTTCTTCTAGTGGTTGTCGAAGAGCTTCGATGGCTTTTTGATCAAACTCAGGAAATTCATCAAGAAAAAGGACTCCACGGTGAGCAAGAGTTATTTCTCCTGGCTTTGGGTTTGTCCCACCACCAACAAGCGAGACGAAAGATGAAGTATGATGTGGTGTACGAAATGGCGGGTAGGTAATGAGGCCTCTACCACTGCCAGCAAGTGAATGTATCGAGGAGACCTCGACCATCTCATCTAATGTAAGTTTGGGTAAAAGACTGATAAAAGCTCTTGCTAGCATGGTTTTACCGGTACCTGGTGCCCCGTAGAGAGCTATATTATGTCCACCAAGAGATGCAATGAGGAGGGCTCTCTTTGCCAAATCTTGCCCGATAATATCTTCAAAATCTAAATAGTAGTCAGGTCTTTTTGATTCAGGAAACACTCGGGAACTTTGTTTTATTCTCTTGTTTACAGCCTCATTCTCTTCTGAGAGAAGGTGTTCTACAAGTTCAAATAGTGTACTATAGGCATAAATACGAATATCATTAAAAATAGCTGCTTCTTCTTCATTTTCTTTAGGTACATACATTTCTTCTATTCCCTTCTTTTTTGCCGATTGCACGATGGCGATAATCCCCTTCACTCTGTTCACTTTTCCCGATAAAGAAAGCTCGCCTACGAATAATTTATTGTCACTTCGAAAGGATGTATATCCAGAGGCGAGAAGATAGGAAAGTGCAATGGGAACATCAAAGTGTGAGCCCTCTTTTTTGATGTCAGCAGGAGAAAGTGAAATGAGAACTTTCTCATTTTGTTTCTTTGGGTTAGGAAGTTGGCTATTTTTAAGGGCCGAGATAACACGCTCCTTACTCTCTTCTACTGCTTTATCAGCGAGGCCGACGATACGCATATCGTAGACAGAGATAGTGACATCTGTTTCGACAGTTATAATATCTGCCTGTAAGTTAGTGATATTCGCTGTAAAGACATGAGCGAGTGACATTGTTATTTCAGTATACTACTGATTATTCTTTGCAGTAGTGTGTCAGTATCGGCGATGACTACTTTAGATGGTTTTACGAAAGAATAATAAATTTTCTTTCCATTTGGTACGATAAGGGCTCTCGCATCGATGTCACCAACTTTAATGTCTCTAAAAATGGGGCTAGTTGACGAAACATCGAGACCGTAGAGATTGATAAGGTCTTTCGTGAAGAGTGTCTCATTGTCGAGCACCGCTTTATAGACAGTGGTGTAGCCGGTAAAGGTTATAATATAACCAGTTTCATAAGCTTCTCCTTTAACCAGATTATTTTCGATATAAGGAAAGACATTTGGAAAGAGAGAGGACAGTGGTTCGGTAATTATTTTTGCTCCTTTGATTGTCGAGGTGTTTGGTACTATTGTGGGTGACACTTCAGTATTTTTACTTGGACTTTCTGATTGGAAAGTGCTCGTCGTTATTTTTTTATCATTTGTCTGCGTTGTTACGCTCTCCAGATTTTTTTGTTTAGCGATAACATAAAAATAAGCGACTATTCCTGCCACTAAAATAAATATCATAATAAAAACAAGGATGGCCCAGCTACCAACCTTATTTTCTGGTCTATTTTGTACAACACCTGATGAGGAAGCAATGTCAACGAGTGATGCCGACTTTGATCTAATTTCATTCTCTATATCTTTTTCAAACGTAAGCACATGGGGATCTGACATGTAAAAAGTATAGCAGATTTTTCTTGTTATAGCAGAAAAGATTTGGGTACAATAGTTTTCGAAAGAAGAACCATGCTAACGCTTCTAATCTTATAGATTAACCCAGAAAGTTTTTATATTTTCTAACAAATCTGGCACACCCCCACAACCTATCCCCTCTCATATCTCACAGACGAGTTCAGAAGCATGGCAGTAATGAGCTCCTCCTTCTTTTGAAGGAGGAAGCATGTTAGGTACTGCTCTCTATTTCTTGAGATGAGTAAGGTGTCTTTCTAATGAATTAGAAATCTTTGATATACAAAATTGACAGGTCTTACCCATGAATAGCGTTCTTTTTATTCTCTTAACTTCAAACATTTCACTATGGGTTTATTGTCGCTTGGGTCGCTTAGAAAAGCAAAATCTATAGGTGTATTCTGCGTTTCTGCACAAAACTTTAGTTCTTTGTTTGAAATATAAAATTTAAAATCTTCAGATTTCTCTATTACAGCATTCCATTATGAAACTACATCTTCACCAAGAAGTGGAACATTCCCATTTGTTTCTGGGTGAGGAATAGAGTCAGCTCCATCTTTTTTGTCTCTATGAGTAAAATTTTTAGCCTTCAGGGGAGTATTCTTGCGTCCTTTTTTGATAGTACTTTGTCTATGTCCTATCAAGAATTCTTCTGGAGTGTCACACATGTCAATAAAGTCTTCGGTCACTTCACGGAGCTTACTCGATGAAGATCGTCCAAAAGAAATAACCTCCACCTGTACTCCGAAATGTTCCTTAAGAAAAACAACCAGTGGAGCGAAGTCACCGTCACCAGTAGCTAAAATAATAGTATCAACCTTTGGAGCTATACGAATGGCATCTACTGCCATGCCGACATCCCAGTCAGCTTTTTTAGAGCCACCATAAAATATTTGTAAGTCTTTGGTTTTAGTTTCGATTCCTATTTTAGTAAGAGCTTCGAAGAATTGTGTTTCATCTCCTGCTTCTGTCGTAATGACATAAGCGAGCGCACGAATCAGTTTTCTTCCTGCGAGAGCCTCAGAGAGTACTCTTCCGAAATTAACTTTTGCATTGTAAAGATTTTTTGCACTGTGATACAAGTTTTGTGTATCGATGAAAATAGCGACTCGTTGGTCGGTATGTTTGATGACTGCCATAGAAAGTAATAAAATTGTTTAAGAAACGGTATTTGTAAAATGAGTCATTCAGGAGACTCTTCTTTATGATAAATGTCACGATGTATGGTCGGACCATTAGCTTAGTATACAAAAAAGAAGTTAATTGTGGAAATCATTTGCAGAAGTGATCTTCATTAATGAAGAGATTTATCAGACTCGGATAAAATTCTGTGTTAAGTATGAACTTGTGTATTCATGAAAACCCCTTTATACGTGAGGGGCACAGCAGGTTATTGTTCTCAATGAAGTGTGTAATTGGTACAGTATCTTAAAAATAAATTACTATGAAAGACTTGGTCACCAAATGTGGTTACTCTCTAAAGTAAAATACTCGAACGTTCGAGTATTTTACTAAGTATTACTTATCGAGACCTACTTTCTTCAGAAGACTTGCGTGACGTATTTCGTCTTTCTTAAGGAGATATTTAATGTGTGACCTGCGGTCAGCAACCATCTGTACGAGTCCGCGGCGAGAGTGGTTATCTTTCTTGTGAACCTTAAGATGATTAGTAAGCTCAGTAATTTTTTTACTGAGTATTGCTACCTGGACTTCAGGAGAGCCAGTATCTTTTGCGTGTATTTGCGTGCTTTTGATGGCGGTCGCTTTTTTCCTTAGACTTAACATAAAATAGTATCTCTATATTATATCACAACAAAGAAAAAATGCAAGTATTTGTACTATCCAGCCACCTTTGAGACTTTCTTGTACCTCCTGTATCTTCTAACGAAGAAAGATACCCTAAAAAAACCTATTGCACTATAATAAGAATTTTTATACAAAAAACCTTTATAATTATAGATATTTGTAGTATTCTTGGACTTGAGGAAACTTTAAATATATTCTTTGCAGAAAAAGTTTTCAATAAAGAGTAGTAATGAATGCCGTCTCTGGGTTCAGTAATGAGGTCGACTTCAAGATCTTTATTTCGGGTACCCCTTTCAAGTTTGGTGACCGACTACAATTGCTGTCAGCAGTCCGAGAGCCCACGTCGCTTGTTCTAGAAGATTCAACCTGCTTGTTGTCATCACTATTTGCCAACATACCTATCGCTGACACATAGAAAAGTGAACAACTACTTTTCCTTACACACACAAGTCCCTCATGGGGGTTTTTCGTATAAACATTTCTTTTTTACCCTCAATAATTAAACGTGCTTTTAGATTAGGATGGTTCAGTTACCATTTTTTTCAAAAAACTTTTACGATGTAACGGAGTCAGTCCATAACTTTTTATCGCTTCATAATGTACACTGGTGCCATAGCCGACATGTTTTTCAAAGCCGTACGCTGGATATTCTTTTGCAAGCTCTTTCATGAAAGCGTCTCGCATCTCTTTGGCGATGATAGAAGCGCATGCTATGACGGGAATCTTTTCATCCCCTCTGATAATCGTTTTTTGTTGGATGAAACGTATTGGTGCTTGTAAACTTCCGTCGAGATACACGTGAGAGTCTTCATCTTTTACTCCTTTTTCCTTACACATAGTTTCTAATGATTCTTGTATGCACTCTTTGATGCAAATATTTATTCCCCTCTGATCTACTTCTTCTGCTGTGCGTGATGAAACATACCAAAAAACTTTTCCTTCAGCTTCTAGTGTTTGTAATGCTTTAAAAATAAGTGCGCGATTTTTTGCAGTCAGTTTTTTTGAGTCTTTTAATTTTTTTTTTGGAAAAAGTTCAAGTAGTACATGGTCAGAAACCTCCGCCCCAAAAGCACATACCGTCACTGGTCCTGCGACTGGTCCGCGCCCCACTTCATCGATGCCGATATTCATCATCGGAGTATACCAGAATCAGAGATAGGATTTTTATTTTACGACATTCGTATATACTAAGTGGAGTAGTATGCTAGAAGCTTTATCGCTCAGGTTGCTACAATAATTCCTAGAACCGCGTCCTTCGCTTGCTAGCTTTGGACGTCTTCGTCGCTCTTCACTCCTCGAAGAACCTAGAACCCCTATGAATTCCCTCTTTTCCCTTAAATCAGATTTTTTGCAATATATAGAAATAGAAAAAGGTCGTAGCGCGCTCACAGTGCGGAATTATGATCATTACCTTTCACGTTTTTTAGAATTTCTAGAAAAAAAATACAATACATCACAAGCAACAGAAATAAATGAGCAAATGATGAGAGATTTTCGTGTGCATCTCAACAGACTCCCTGCTCGCGCTGTCAAAAAAGGTCAAAATGTCGAGACTCTTGATAAACGTACTCAAAACTATCATCTCATTGCTCTTCGAGCGTTTCTGAAATATATACGACGTCGTGGTATACAAAGTTATGATCCAGAACGTATAGAACTTGCCAAGACAGCTGATCGCGAGCTTGATCTTATTTCAGATAAAGAACTCGCCAACCTTTTTGCCGTACCAGATGTAGCGACTATTGCTGGTCTACGTGATAGAGCTATGCTTGAAATGTTCTTTTCGACAGGGCTGCGTGTTTCTGAGCTCTGTTCCCTTGATCGTGACACTGACTTTTCTTCGGGTGAAGTGTCTATTCGTGGTAAGGGTGGTAAAATACGTGTCGTTTTTATTTCAGAAGAAGCAAAAGAGGCGGTTAAAAAATACGTTCATGCTCGTACGGATATTGATGAGGCGATGTTTGTTGATCACTCCCCTCGCGCGCTTTCTCGAATGAAAAAAGAAGAATCTATCAGATTAACTCCGCGGAGTGTTGAGCGTAGTATAGAAAAATATGCTGAGAAAGCTGGTATCGCTAAAAAGTGTACGCCACACGTACTCAGACATAGTTTTGCGACTGACTTACTGTACAACGGGGCAGATCTGCGCACCGTACAACTTATGCTTGGACATGCGTCTATCGTTACAACTCAAATCTATACCAACGTCACCAACAAATTCCTCCGTGATCAGCATGAGAAGTTTCACAAAAAAAGGAAGTAGATTTTTTTAATGAATGATTTACTTTGTAGTAAACTATTATGCCTACCGAGTAATATTCCATGATATTTAGACTGAGGGTATTTTGTAAAGACAGAGGGAACTGTAGCATCAAAAAGTAGTCCATATGATTTTTGCTTTGCTACCTTAATAGTGGTTTTATAGGGTAATTTATTGATTATTTCTTTAAAAAATGTAAAAGGCACTGTATGCGGAGAACCAATAGTGATAATCTGAGATACTTTTTTATAGTTTTCTGTTTTGAGAGAGTAAGTAATGATCCCACCAAATGAATGACCTAAAATGATATGATCATCTTCACTTTTTTCTAAATAAGCATTAATGGTATCGATGAGGGTTAGCTGCTTATCTGTTTGACTAAGAGTATATAGTGAAGGAAAATAGACTGTAGTATTAGTTTGCGTCTGTAACTCGTTTAAAAGGAATTTATTTCTTGATTCAGAATTATGAATTCCTTGAATAAAAAGTATTTTTTGCATATGAGTGAAGTTCTGAATAAGCTGTATACAGCTGAGATGTACTCATTTCTAACATTAAAACTCATAATAAATTCCCTTACTTTATTATATTTCTCTTAATCAAAATACGAGCAATATACAGCTTTATCCTTTGAATTGGATTTTTATTCCCAAAGGGCATCCAAACTCTCCTCATTTTTCGGAGATATGGATCAAAATGAAGCGAGTGAGGGACGCATTTTATTCTCGACATGTCATTTGTTACAATTTTAACTACTTCTGTTATCGCAAGACTTGCTGCAAGTAGTGTTCCAAGACAAAGGGACGGAGTTCTCGCTGTTTTCCCTTTCCAAGATATTGATGTTGGCCTAAAGTAGCTCACCTGAAGAAGGCTCGGTGTCACACCGAGCCCAAACTTAAGAGTTTTTTCTTCTTCACTATCTTTCTCTTGTATATTCATGTAGCTATCAAATGTTTGCCCTTTTGGACTAAAAACAAGCACTGTGCCTCCGAATGCTATAGGTCCAGCACTGACTACATAAATGCCCATTTCCTGAGATCTTTGAAAAACAAGACGCCTCACTTCTATAGAAAAAAAATCGATACCGTCGACAACTACGGAGACTCCATCTAAAAAAACATCAATATTTTCTTTTGTAATACCTTCTTTGAAAGTTGTGACCTCAGCAAAAGGATTGATAGCAAGGATTAAATCTTTTACTGTAGTAGTTTTAGCTTTATCAATAGTCTCAACAGTTGCCCCTACTTGCCTATTAAAATTTGCAAGAGAGAAAGTGTCAAAATCTGCAATATGAAATTTTGTAAAACCTGTTCTGGCAAGAGTTGTCGCATGTATTCCTCCAACACCACCAAGCCCAACGATGGCAACCTTAGCATTTTTGATCAGTTTTTGTTGGTTCTTTGTTAATATTCCTATATTCCTATCAAAAGCTTCATTGTAAAATAGTTCTTTCTCCTTCATCTTCATGTAGAGAGTATACTTGATTTATAAAACATCTGCACTCTTATTAAACTCCATGGTACTATGGAGACATACATATGAAAAAAATAAATACTATTTTAGCCTACGATTCTCCATCTTGGTTTTATGATATGAGAGGTTTTTTTATACTACATCTCACTTACAGAAGCGGAATAATACATCAAATACTTTTTTTCTCAAAGAATATAGGAAAAAAACATTTAGAAGTTGCTGTCGGATCAGGAACTCTTTTTTTAGGCACTCTTCTTTTTAAAAAATATTTTCGTGCTGGAGTGTGTGAGTCAATTGACGCATTTGATTATGTTCCAAGAATGCTAAATGGATCAAAGAAACTAACATTTCTCTTCAAAGAAGTAAATATTTTTGTTGGAGATGTGACACAGATTAATGCAAAAGATGGTAGCTATTCGACTATTAATGTTGCTAATTCTATACACTCATTTGATGACGTGCCTGCTTCACTAAAAGAGATGCATAGAGTGTTAGAAAATGAGGGAAATCTTTACTTTAATGCATTGTTATACCCAAGTACAGAAAAATTCTTAGACAAGATTAGTAGTCAAGTCAATGCTTGGGGAAAGAAAAAAGGAATATTAGTTAGTCCTTTCAGTGAAGAAGAGATAACTGATATGGTAAAAAGAAGCGGGTTCACACTACTTTCTAAAAAACGCCACGGGAATTCACTTCACGTTGTCGCAAAGAAGTAGTGAGACTTTATTTGTTCTGGTTTTATTTTTAAGCCGACAGCCTCATCATTTACTTCTTGGTAGAATACATTTTTTCCAATACGCTCAAATCCCATAAGTTCGTAAAATGAAACATGTTTTGGATTGACAGCAATAAGAATGAGATCTATTGACTGCTTGTTAGCTTCCGAAAGAGTCTCACCAAAAAGAATTTTTGTCCCTCGTAAGGCCTGTAAACCAAGTAGATTTTTCTTTGTCTTATCAATCGCGAAGTTACCGATTTCACAAATAATCGGTGTCTTTTTTTTAAGCAAGTCTATTTCTTTTTTATATAAACCGTAAATAGGTAAAGATAAGTTATCTTTTTCTCTGATAAGAGCGATAGTGCCAAAGATTTTCCCATTATCGTGTAAATTAAAAATGGTTCTCTGGCTACTGTACTTTAGGTACTCTTTTTTTTCAAAAGTATAGCCACTATCCTTGTAGACAGTTTTAATAAATTCAAATGTCTCTTGATGAAATGAGTTTGAAATTTTTTCAATACTAAACATTTTTTTTGATATAGTTGTGGGCGTCTCCTAGAGTATTTATGGTAACAACTGATTCAAAATCAAGTGTTTTCCCTATAATTTTTTCTAGTTGAATGAAAAGTTCAAAATAGGTTAAAGAGTCAGGAACAACTTCGGAGATAATCGTATTTTCATTAACTAAATTTCGTTTTATTTTAAGGGTTGACGCAAAAAGGGAAAAAATTGTTTCTTTGTCTTTCATACACCTGAGTATAGAATCATTTCTTTAAGATAACAAGCGAGTTAGTAACAGTTTCCCTAATAAAATTTCTCGTAAGAATTTTAACTCTGTATTTTTGTTTTTCGTAAAGCACTTCTCCTTCATCTCCTTCTATTGTATGAAGAATGTTTGCACAGCAAATATTTTTTGGATGCACAGTAAATCCAGTCCCTAACGCTTTAACAAAAGCTTCCTTGAATGTCCAGCAAATGGTTGCTTCAAGAAAAAGATTCTTTTCAGAGATCACCTTAACTTCTTCTTGACTTAAAAAATTATAAATAGTCCTTTTCTTTTTTATAAGATATTGAGTATCAATCCCTATGGGGTTTTTACCGGTAGTTACAATACATACAGTTGTGTCATCAGTATGAGAGAGTGAAAGTCCTCCAACCTCTATACTCTGTTGACAGAGACTTGGCCTACCTCGTAAGTCTTTTTGTATAGAAAGTTCTTTCAAACAAAGCGCAGTTTCTATTTCGTTGATAATGATACTAATGTCAGTATTTCTTTTATACCAAAAAGTAAAGGTATTATTTTTTAGCATAAAATTGTTCGATGACTTTTTGTTTTTCTTCGTTAGTAAGCGAGCTTTTTACTGTAAAAAAAATAATACGAGGTCTTTCTTTTTTAAAAAAATGAGAAGGCATGTTTGAAAAGTTGTCTATTTTTACCAGGAGTAAAATAGGATCACAGATGAGTAGTGTGGTATATCCTTTCTGAAAAGTTCTAAAGTCTAGAGACCCTCGAACAATCTTCCCTTCAGGAAAAATAAGTACGGAGTTTCCTGTGGCTATGAGATTTCTCGTGTAAAAAAGAGCACGTGCTTTTTCTTCGAGTGTTTTACCTATGTCATACCCTCCAAACAAGGTAATAAGAATTCCAAGGGGAAATCTTCTTACGAAGTCTGCCATAACAGGGAACCTGAAAGGGGTACGATTATACGTATGCTTTAGTCCGAGGGCGCTTAAAATTAAAAAAGGATCTAGTTTGCTTTGATGGTTACTAATAATAAGTAGATTCTTACGATTTTTTGTTAATTCATTTTTCCACTGTATGTCTATCCGTAATAGTTTTATGAAACAAAAAATAATAGGTATAGAAAATATCTGTGTAATGACTCGTAATCTTTTTATGTATTTCGTCATGGTGAGTAGTCTTATAAAGTGATGTCTCTTTTATATAAAGATTTTATCTTTATTAATTGTACCATAATGAATCGCCTATAGTAGGCTTCTTTCAAAACCACGAACTCTTGCTATACGGTACCTACACACACAAGTACATAGATTAAGCGATAAAAAGTCCAGAAGAAAGATGGGAGTAAAAAGAAAGACAATTTGAATAAGAGTATCTTCTCGTACAAGTAAAAAAGATACTATTCATAACACAGGAGTAAGAGCTTAGATAAATAACAAGTCTCTCGTCGGTAAAAAGAAAATAGAAGAACTTTTCTTGGGTATACCAGTAGCAAAAAGACTCATACTTACAAAAGATAATGGTATTGAGTCTGGGGACTATGCAAAAGACTTGAAGAGAATACTGGCATGAAAGTATATAGGCTACCCCTTCCTACTCAGGAGAGAGAGGAACTAATGAAAATTGGAATAGACCTCTTCGGCAATTTTTTCCTAAAGAGGTTAACTTTGCTATCATTACAGCATGCGACATTAAGCAAGCTGTGAAGCTGCTTAACAACAGACCGAGAAAACGTCAGGGCTATATGACTCTACGGAAAGTTTTTATGAAGTGTTGCGGTTCAGAGTAGAATGTAGGAACAAATAATTGACATTTTCTTTAAAAAAATGTAGTGTAATATCGTGCCGTTCATTTTGAAATGATGCGGATCCGTTCAACAAGCTCAAAAAGGATAATTCCGTGAACCAAAGCCCATCATTGCAAGACCTTTTTCTGAACCTGCTGCGCAAGGAGCATGTTCCAGTCTCGATTTACCTCGTCAACGGTATCAGGTTGCAGGGGTGCATCGAGTCGTTTGACCAGTACGTCGTGTTGCTTCGCAACAACACGATAACCCAAATGGTGTACAAGCATGTGATCAGTACCATTGCGCCCAGTCGCCCGGTGAACTTTAACCCCTCCAACCGGCAATGAGACTTAAACGAAGATGATCAATTTAGATTTCCCTGAAAATGAGTTCGGTATAGTCTTAATCCCTAAGACTATATCTTTCCCAAATTTTGGAAGGCAGTCCACCTGTACGGTTGTGAGCAGTAAATATCCTAACTGTTTCAAGTTTGAATTGAAAGGAGAAAACTGCATAATCCGTGACGCAATCCTGTGGAGAGGAAATCATTTGCTACTAAACTCAGACAGAGGAGTGTCCTACCCAGTTATAATGCTACAGCAGGCACCTCTCGGGAAAAACTTTCTCGGATTTGGCACAGCTCTTGCAGTGTACACTTGGTCTGACAAACTAAATCTCACTCTGCTCAAAGTCGCCTTACCCGATGATTTGCTCTATCGTTTTTACGCAGTAATCGATTGTCTCAACTGAGCCCAAGGGTGCAAACCAAAGGGCTCTTTTTTTGTTATACTACCCTCATGAAACTCATTTCTTTTAATGTAAATGGTCTCCGTGCTGTTCATAAAAAAGGAGCTCTCGCTGAACTCTTCTCTCTCGCACCTGACGTGCTCGCGCTCCAGGAAATAAAATGTGAAGTAGATCAAATACCAGAAGATCGCTTTGCACCAAAAGGCTACACTTCGTACTTTCTTTCTGCTCAAAATAGAAAAGGCTATTCTGGTGTTGCATTTTATACAAAAGAAAAAGTCATTGATGTGCATTATGGTTTGGCGGAGCATAATGATCCGTCCCATAGACACAAAGAACAAGAGGGAATACTCTTTGACAATGAAGGAAGACTTATCGTTCTCATTTTAGAAAAGATTATTGTCATGAATTGCTACTTCCCTAATGGTGGTAAAGGTCACGATCATTTTCTCTATAAACTACAATATTATAAAGCTTTTTTTGCAAGAGCAAAAGCCTATGAAAAAATAAAACCGGTTGTTTTCTGTGGTGACATTAATGCAACAGTCGCAGATGTTGACCTTGCTCGCCCTAAAGAAAATGCTGGCAAGCTCGGCTGTACTCCAGAAGAACGTGCTTGTCTCGCAAAGTTTACTCACGATTTCGTAGACACTTTTCGTTTTGTCCAAGGTGATACGGTTAAATATTCTTGGTGGGATATGAAAACTCGTTCACGAGAAAAAAATGTTGGATGGAGAATAGATTATTTTTTTGTATCACATCTACTGCAAGGAAATATCAAGCATGCAGATGTGCTTGATACTTTTATGGGGAGCGATCATGCTCCAGTAGAACTGATCCTTACTCTGTAATTTCTGGAGTATAGATGAGAGATTTTTTCTCCACTAAGCATTTATCTACCCTATTTGTGTGCTCTTCGCGTAGTTTTAAAAGCGATGTCTTAAAAAGAGAGTCTGCCTCAGCTGTATTCTTTTTATAGATAGTACGCACCTCTTGCATACGGAAGAGGCTTTGTCTTAATCTTGAAAAAATAAACACATTTTTCATAGAACTATCTTTATCTGCTTCAAGTTGCGAAAGAGTGTCATTGTGTGATGTAACGAGTTTCGCATTATTTTCTTCGTAGTAAGAATCAGCAGATATGGTACAGCTAACAAAGTCAATTTCTTGTGCAAAAAGAAAATGACTAATAGTGATAAAGAGAAAAGAGATGATTATTTTCTTCATAATATTTGATCTCTACTTTGTAGTATTGCTACTATACCAGGCAATGTTCCATCTTTTAAGAAATCAAGCATGGCACCTCCCCCAAGAGAGATAAAAGAAATCTTTGGTTTATTTTCCATACTATTATAGACAGCGAGTGTGTCTCCACCTCCGATGATACTCGTTAAAGCTGCACTTTTTTCAATAGCTTTCAGTATACTTTCTGTGCCATCCTTGAAACCGCCTTCGTAATAACCTATTGGGCCATTCATAATCACTGTGTGGCACTTTGCAATAACTTCTTTGAGTGAGTTTATTGTTTTTGGTCCACAATCAAGCACTTTATGGTCTTTAGGTATTGCTCTTACAGGAACAACACGCTTGTTATCGAGAATGACATCAATAGGTATGAGGAGTTTTTCATTAGAAAGTGTATATGGTGAGACAATGTAGTTTTTGTCATAGAGAGATTCCCCTATTTCATAACCTTTTGCTTTAATTATGTTGTGTACCATCGCACCTCCAACGTAGACAAAACAGCCTTTTTTTAGGTAAAGCTCGATAAGAGGAAGTTTTGTTGAAAGTTTTGCTCCGCCAAGCACGAGGAGACAAGGAAATTCTGGTTGCAGGGCTTTAGAAAGATTACTAAGCTCTCTTTTCATAATAGGTCCAAGGAAAGAGTGTACATGTTTTGGTATACCCGTCACAGATGAATGCTTGCGATGTGACACAGGAAAAGCATCGTTGATATAAAGATCTCCGAGTGAAGCGAAAAATCTGGAGAGACCATCTTCTTCTTCAGTTTCACCGGCAAAGATACGGACATTTTCAAGGAGTAGTATTTCCCCTTCTTTCATTTCCTTTGCCTTCTTGGTTATTTCTTCACGGCTAGTGCTAGAAAGGAAAGTAAGATTAGGTATTCTCTCTTGTAAAAAAAGAGCGAGAGGTAAAAGACTTTCCCCTTTTTCACCAAAGTGAGCAAGAGCGACTACCTTGGCACCTCGTCCAGAGAGTTCTTTGAGTACAGAAAGTGCAGCATCAATACGAGTAGTATCGGTAGGCGTGCCTGTTTCAGTGAGAGTTGTATTAATATCAATACGTATGATAATTTTTTTCTTACCTACAATGTTATCAATAGTAAAAAAGAGATTATCGGGAAATATCATAAGCATTTTCGATCAGCGTGATAAAAGTTTCTGGTTTCCATGAAGCCCTCCCAACAAGTAACCCGTCTGCGCCACCTTTAGTAAGAAATGAATGTGCATTTTCTTCAGAAACAGCACCTCCGTAAAGTACAAGTACCTTTTTTGCAGATTCTATTCCAGCAAGCGAAGTGAGTGTTCTTCGTATGGAGATAATGACTTCAAAGCATTCTTCTTCAGTTGCTCCACGGTCTCCTCCTATAGCCCAGAGCGGTTCGTATGCGATAACTAGTTTTTTATAGTCATCTTTATGAACAAGTAAAAGTGCATTTTTGACTTGTTTTTCGATATATTCAAGGTATCTGCCATCTTTATCTCTTTCTTTCTCTCCAACGCAGACAATGGCTGTCATTTTTTTTGCGATTATTACTGCTGTTTTTTCTTTTACATCTTCTTCAGTGTCCCCCACTCTGCGCACCTCACTGTGTCCAACAAGACAAAAAGTAGCGCCGACACTTTTGATCATAAGAGGTGTCACTGATCCAGTGTGAGCTCCTTCTTCAAGTGCGGTAACATTTTGAGCCCCAATAGTAACATTTTTAGAAGCGAGAGTGCTTGCTGTATATAAAAAAGGAAAGGGGACAGCTAGCGAGAGTGCCGGCAAATGGTCGTATTTCTTTTTTGTGAGTAAAGAAAAGTATTGTTCAATAACTTTTAATGATGAAGGTGCAGCCTTAAGGTTCCCGACAATAAGATATTTTTTCATGCACAGAGTATACCATGTCTGTCTTGTATACTAAGAGACATATCTATACTTACGTCTACGTCTCTAACTCTTATCTCACACAAGAAAAAACAAAGAAAATAAAAGCTGTGTCATAAATAGTGAAAAAAGATTAAGGTATAGTCAACTAGTGTTCCTTCGACTTTTTTGAGCATTCTTATAGATTTTGTGTTTTCTAGAACAGGCTTCAGCTTTCTCTAGAATGATAGTGGGGAGACTTTTGAAAGAAATTTACTATCGATAAAATTAAATGCAAGGAGCTTCAGCTCCTTGCATTCTTTCCTAGACTTCTTTTTAGCTAATACAGACAGTCTCCCCTTCTGCTTGTATGGTAAGTTGGTTAAAACTAACGGTCATTTGTTTTGCTGTCGGAAGGGTAAGTTTTATCTCTATCTTCCTTTCAAACCAGGACACTTCTTTGTTTAGCTTTTTTTTCATCTGAATTATACAACTATTAATTTCAATTTCCATCGCATTTGGTTGTCCAGAATAAAAGAGCCTTACCCTGTCTACATCGTTGTTGAAACTTTCAAGTATCACAACGATCCTTTGATGGGAAGAAGGTTTCAATAAGAAAAATAAAACCAATACTGCAACCACTACTAATCCATAAATTACCCAGTTATTCATTGTAGAACCCTTTAATGTTGTGCTTACTTAGAATATCACCATCCTTTTATTGTCGTCAAATAATTGAAAATTAGTCTTGTTATACATAAAAAAAGACCAAAATAACCCCTTGCTTTTTCTTCTCATAAATGGTATGCTTTTTTCATACAGGAATTATGTTTATGCTAGCTGATGAAGCTAGCCATTTTTATTGAATTTTTATAAAGTTAGTATTGTACAACTATGTTAGACATTAAAGCATTGAAGCTCGCTCTTGAGCAATTAGGTCAAGAAAAGAAAATTTCCCATGAGAAAGTTGTTGACGCAGTAGAGAAATCTCTCGCCGCAGCGTATCAGAAAGAATACGGAAAGAGAGGGCAGATTGTTCGCTCTCTTATTAATTTTGATACAGGAGAAACATCATTTGAACAAGTAAAAATTGTCGTCGATGAGACTACTGTCCGTATGAATGAAGAAGGTGAAGAAGAAACCGCAACAACTCATCTTAAAGAAAGAGCTCAAGAAGAAAGTGAAGATTTCCTTCCTCGTTACAATGAAGAGCGTCATATTCTTCTTGCTGATGCTCGTCTCTTTAAAAAGAATGCAGAGCTTGCTGATGAAATCGTATTTCCCCTTGAAAATAAAGAAGATTTTGGACGTATCGCTGCTCAAACAGCAAAACAAGTCATTGTACAAAAAATACGTGAAGCAGAGCGCGAGAGTATTGTTGGGGAATTTCATGACAAAGAAGGGAGTATCGTCTCTGGTGTTGTTCAGCGTGTCGAGCGTGGTATGATCTTTGTTGATCTTGGTCGCACGACCGCTATTATTCCGCAAGAAGAACAAATTCCAGTTGAAAGATATAGACCAGGAGAGAGAATTAGAGGCTACCTTTTCTCTATTGAGGAAGGTATGCGAGGACTTTCAGTTCGTCTTTCCCGTACTCATCCAAAGTTTCTTATTGAACTTTTTAAAGTAGAAAGCCAAGAAATTGCTTCCGGTACTGTAGAAATTGTCTCAGTCGCTCGTGAACCAGGAAGTCGCTCTAAGATTGCCGTAAAAAGTAATGATGAAAGAGTCGATCCGATAGGAGCATGCGTTGGTCAGCGTGGTTCGCGTGTTACCGCTATTACCCAAGAACTTTCTGGTGAGAAAATAGATATTGTTGAATGGAATAGTTCTCCAGAAGAGTTTATTTCTCAAGCGCTTTCACCTGCTCACCCACTTTCTATTGTTCTTAATATTGAAGAAAAAAAGGCATTAGTGACCGTTTCCCCAGACGAGCAGTCTCTCGCAATCGGTAAAGGTGGACAAAATGTACGTCTTGCAGCAAAGCTTACTGGTTGGAAAATAGATATTATCTCCGAAGGTGAAGACAGAAGAAATTCAACTTTCAAACAAGAGGAAAAAGAAATCTTTGAAGAACTTTCTGTCGAAGATACTACTGTCCCAAGAAACATTGAAATTATTACGGGAGAAGAATTGAGCAAGGAATAATACCATTTTTACCCATGTCACTTAATTTACTCCATGATGTGTCTCTCGGAGAGAAATGTCCAGACGTTGTTACGTGTGTCGTTGAGATTAATAAAGGGTCAAAAAATAAGTATGAACTCGATAAAGAAACAGGACTGCTCAAGTTAGATCGCGTCATGCATACAGGACAAGATTATCCGTTTGATTATGGTTTTTTCCCAAGGACGCACTGGTACGATGGAGATCCTCTTGATGTTGTCATACTCACCACCTATCCTCTTATCCCAGGAATGCTTGTTGATGTCAGACCTGTCGCTATTATCGATATGATTGACGGCGGAGAAGGTGATGCAAAAATTATCGCTGTCCCTGCTGAAGATCCACGTTTCAATAAAGTGATCGACCTCAAAGATGTGAATGAACACACCATCAAAGAGATAGTTCATTTTTTTGAGACATACAAAAAAATTCAGAAGAAAGAAGTTCTGATAAAAAAAATTGGAGATGCAGTAAAAGCAAAAAAAGCAATCCTTGAAGGAATAAAACTTTATACAAAGATGACGAAAGAAACGAATAAATAATATGCATATTGAAGTAAAAAAACTTGAAAAAAGTGAAATTGAAATTAGTGGAACTATTGATGCAGTGGCTTTTATGGCTTACTGGTCAAAGGGCTTCGCAAAGGTAAGAGACATGGTAGAGTTAGATGGTTTTAGAAAAGGTCACGCTCCTGAAAATATGATTGTTGCTAAGTTTGGAGACATGATTATTCTAGAAGAGATGGCAAACATTGCGCTTCGTGATATTTACGCACAGGCGATGAAAGATCATAAGTTCTTCCCTATCAGCGAACCAAAGGTAACTATCAAAAAACTTGCTAAAGATAATCCTCTTGAGGTAAGTCTCGTCGTTGCAGTGCTTCCTGAAATTACACTCCCCGACTATAAGAAACTTTCACTTGAAGTAAGAAAGACCGAAGATACTGTCCCTACTGAAGAGGAGCTTTCAAATGTACTTGCCGAACTACAAAAAGGAAAAGCGCAGTCACATTCTCATATTGAGAATAAAGAAGAAGTGAAAGTAGAAAGTCACAAAGAACATGATCATGCAGAGGGGGAAGAACATACTCATGACGAAAAGAAAGACGATATCACAAAAGAACTAACCCTTCCAGCCCTTGATGATGAATTTGCTCAATCATTTGGTGACACCTTTAAAACTCTCGAAGAATTAAAAGACAAGATTCGTGAGAATCTTGGTCTTGAGAAAAAGCAGAAACTTGAGGAGAAAAATAGGCAGGCAGTTATGGAGACCCTGATTAAAGAGACTGCTGTTGAAATCCCTGAGGTGCTACTTCAGGAAGAGTTAGGTCGCATGATAGCTCAAATGAAGGCAGATATTACGAAATTTGGTGGTACTTGGGGTGAATATCTTGAGCATGTCAAAAAAACAGAAGATGAAATCACTCATGAGTGGCGAGATGACGCTCATAAGAGAGTGGTGAGTCAGCTTGTACTTGCAAAGATTGCTGAAGTTGAAAAACTGCATGCAACAGAAGATGAAATAGAGGTTGAACTCATTAGATTACTAGCCGAGGTGCAAGACGCTGACCCCGTGCGAGCAAAAGAATATCTCAAGCAAGTTCTCTCAAATGAGAAAGTGCTACGTTTCTTGACAGGAAAGATCGCGTAAAAAAGTAGTTTTCTTTAAAAATGTTAATAGTCTAGGCACTATCATGTTAGAGGTATTTTGTACTCAAAAACTATCCGCTTTCCAAATTAAAAAGGCAAGACAGCAAGAATGAGGCCTCAGTTCAAAATATGAACTCATCCGTACAGATATTTTGTAGAAAGTATGGCAAAATTTCGGCATGATGGTGTGATATGAGGCTTTTAAAACAAGCCTAGTAGTAAATAATATTACTTTCACTATAAAAGCGGCGCCG
>JAYTSG010000032.1:0-10253 GCA_043745785.1 bacterium
CCCTTATCATAAGCCGAATTCTGTTTTGATCTTGCGATCTCAGATAGTCATTTATCTGGGATGCTAGTTGCCTAGCACCTCAAGCGGCTCAAAGGTCGGCACAGGATTTTATTCTGAAAGTCTCCTCAGACTTTCAGAATAAAATCCTGTGCCTCCCAGTACGGCCTTGCACACAAGTAAGGATTTAGCCGTTTCAATCTCTCTTTGATAGAATCTACACACTTGGTGACTTTTTTGTCACAGTTTTTTCTTTTCGCGTCAATGTACCTTTTAGTACATCTCCTTAAAAGAAAGAACCGTTCCTCAAATCTCGCTCAAGTGTGTAGATTCTATATCTTTGGTTAATCACTTCTTTAAAAAGACGATATTAAGAAAAGTGTATAGAGAGTATACCCCGTGCGAAAAATATAAATATTTTTCGCACGGGACCGAAAGTACTTTCGCCTTTCGCGTCACTGTTCGCACCTCGCTGATTACTCAGGATGGGAATTACCCACTACCCTTGCAAAGAAATTCTTTGCTATGTGTTCGGACTTTCCTCCCCTTCTTTCAAAAAAGAAAAAAGGAGTAACTATCTCAAAGGGCTCATCTATTCTACAAAAAATGCAAGTCTTTTGCAATCATTAGCACTTTCTTTCGTTGTCTGTAAAAAACTTTAATCTTCCGCTGTCACCCTCAAAGTACTATTTGCGGACGACCAGAAATCGACCGCGCGAATCCCACTCATTCCCCCACCCGATCCTGCCCAGCGCACGCTCGCCGCCGAGACGGTACAGAAGCGGAACGCAGACACCACCACCCACTTGATATTTTGTAAGTCCGACAAAGTATTTATTACTAACCTTAGTAAACTTTGGCTCGGCAATTCCGGCAAGTATCATTTCCTCAAAAGTTGGTGCGCGGTACCCTAACTTTTCCATATCAGCTACTATCTTTTCTGACGACCCTCTTGTCTGCATATCTTGATTATAGGAAAAAGTAACAAAGTCTACACCAGTTTTTTCTGGAGTCTTAAATGATACCTTCGCCCACTCTGCCCAGATGTACTCTGGCGTAGTGTCCGCTCCTTTAAATTTCTCAAATGCTGTTTCTCTGTCTTTCAAATATTCTTTAGAAACTCGAGCGTGGACAATGCCACCAAGAAATGACATATCTGGAACTGCTTTGCTACCTGTTTCTTTAATGCTTTTTGATAGTTCTACAAGTTGTGCTAGTTTGCCTTGATATTTTTCTTCACGAAAGTCTACGAAGGTAAGATTTTTACCATCATCATGAGCAAAAACGATGGTAGTTTCTTTTAGGTCTTCAAAAGTAATAGCTATATGCGCAGGGTCACAGTCGCAAAGCGACAGAACGTCTTGTTGTCTACTTCTCATTTTTTGTACTTCTTCTATGCGAGGATCTTTCTCATAACCAAAGCCTTCTATGCTTCTGTCAACTTCATACAGAAATCGAAGCTCTTCTTCTGTAAGGACTGGACCGAGATACTGCTTTTCTTTTGTTTCTTTGTCGATTATAAAAGACTTAGTATAAATTGCTGTCATCTGCTTCATGTCAGCGCTTGCTTTTTCATATTTTGAAGATCCAGAAAGATTCTTGTAGAACTCGCGCGCAGTATCGACGAGACTCGGCTCTAATTCTTGTCTGGGGTCAACTCCGCGTATCTCTCCTATCTGATCATCTTGCATACGTATGGCAATACGTGGCTCAGTAGGCACACCTGCTTTGTTATTCGTGTAGTAAACGTAAAAGTCACCTGCTTGTATCTGACCTTGCGCTGAGCCTTCGGAGGTACACCAACCAGTACCTTTACCTTTTAACCCTTTCTCAAGCAGCCTGTAGTCACTTCCCCTGTCATACTTGACCCATTCACCAACGAGTGACTCACGGTCAAGATTCCCATCTGTCTCTACCTGCGCAAAAGCGTAGAGCTCAGAAAACTTTTTAGAAGAGAGGCGTTTTAAGAGCTCTTCAGTGAGTTCTTCTTTCCTCTCTTCATTGAGCGGAGTGTCTTCTACATACGTCCTTCTCTTTTCCTCTCGTCTCTTTTCTACGTACTCACTACGAGCTCTTGCGCGCGCGTTTTTGAGTGCTGCTTGGGTAGAGTTGTACTGTAGCTCTTCTTTAAGAGAAGCTATCCTAGCGAATGTCGCTTCATCTAATTTAGTATCTCGGACGATAGCTTCTTCTACTTCAGGTGATATGACTTCAGCTTCTAGGTCAATGCTAATAGATTTCTCAACAAAGGCGAGAGAGGCTGCATTGAACTCAGGAAAAGGTTCAATAGTTGTATCAGTACGACTGGAGTAGCCAACATCATCACGGCTAAATTGCCCCATATCCATGAGCGAGCGTACGACATAATAGCGAAACCACATTGGATAGTTCGCGTCATTTCTTTTGAGGTACGTAAACCATACGCCGAGAGTTTGCTTTTGTATTTCTGCTTTTTCAAGAATTGCACCTTTGTATTTTTCAAGAAGATCATCGTCTTCTAGCTCATACCTTTCTACATCAGCACCTTGCCCTCGTTCGATGGTAACTTTCTTTTCTGACTCATAGAGAGACTTAGCAAGCTTAAGGACAAGATCTTCATCTTGTGTGTCAAGCACCATGTCACTCACAAGGAGCTTTTCGAGCAAGTCTATCCCTTTCTTTTTACCTCCAAATAGCTCTCTCGAAAGAATCTTTTCTATACGCTTGAGATAGATTTCTGTACGAACATCTTTGTCTCCTATTTTTTCTTTTCCTGCTGCACCCACCGCTCTCTTTACTTCATGCGAAGAAGCAAGCTCTCCGTACTGAGTATTTAAGAATTTATTACCTTGGTTTTCCATGGTAAAAGTATAGCAGAAATAGCCTTACAGAGAAATCTTTACTTTGCAAGCCCCGAAGGAAGGCCCACACTTGTGCCAAGGAAAAGCCCAAACTTTCTCGCTGTGCCGGCATTCATTTCAAGCACATACTTCGCATAAGCATCATTTTTAAAAATCTTTTTAGGATAGGTACTTGTTGCGACATCAGAAGAAATACTCACGACTCTTCCCTCATCTGAAATCCAAACGATATCTAGAGGGAAATTCATATCCTTCATCCAAAAAGAGTACTCCCCCATAGATGAAAAAACAAACAACATTCCTTCTTTTTCTCCAAGAGAAGTCCTGTTTGATAAACCCATTTCTAGTCTTTCTTTAGTGTCAGCAATTTCAATATCCAAAGTCGCTTCAGGAAGTTTGATTTGATTTTCATGCTTTACTCCTGCTAATCTTTTTGAATGTATATCAAGAGAAGACGAAAAGAAGAAGAGAGCTCCTACAACAATGACAACAAAAAAACTATAGAGTGAAACTTGTCGAGCTATGTCTACATACTTTGATATGCTTGACTCTTTCTGTATAGTTTTTTTCTTTTTTTTCATACGGTAGAGATGTCAGAAAAATTTTCTATGACCAAGTAGAGGAGGTCAAAAAACTAGTCCTTATTTCTTCCTGACTTTGCTCTTTCTGTATCAGTAAGAAACTGCTTGCGAAGACGCACAGATTTTGGAGTTACTTCTAGGTACTCGTCAGCGTTCATGATTTCGAGACCACGCTCGATACTGATTTCCCATGCAGGTACGAGAACAATAGCTTCGTCAGCACCCGAAGAGCGCATGTTAGAAAGTTGTTTACCCTTGGTTGGATTCACCATCATTTCTTCACCCTTTGAAGTGTTACCAATGACCATACCTTCGTAAACTTCAGTCGTTGGAAGTATATAAATAACCCCACGATCCTGAAGATTCCATAGTGAGAATGCCAGAGATTTTCCGGTAGCCATAGAGGTCATTGACCCTACTGGACGACGCTGTATTGGACCTGCATACGTACCAAATTTAAGAAAACGAGCAGAGAGTATACCGAGACCTTTTGTATCGATGACAAATTCACCACGATAACCAAGGAGTCCTCTCGTTGGGATTTCCGCTTTGATGCGATTGACTCCATGCTTTTCAGACATGTCAGTTATCTGCGCTTTCCTGCGACCAAGCTTTTCCATGACCACTCCAGCTGATTCAACCGGAACATCAATAACAAGTTCTTCATATGGTTCTTCTTTTACACCATTTGTCTCCCTAAAAATAACCTGTGGCTGTGATACTTGTAGTTCATAACCTTCACGTCTCATCGTTTCGAGTAGTACACCGATATGTAGTTCACCACGGCCATAGACGAGGTACTTGTCAGTATCAAAATCTACTTTAAGACCAACATTGATCTCAAGTTCTTTCTCGAGACGATCACGAATCTGTCGACCAGTGACGAACTTTCCTTCCTTTCCTGCAAAAGGAGAGTCGTTGACGAGGAAATTAAGAGCGATGGTAGGCTCATCGATATGAATAGTTTCCTTTGGGGTCTGATCTTCATTTTTCATGAATGTCTCACCAATATAAATATCTGGGAAACCGGCGATCATAACGATATCTCCTGCTTCTGCTGTTTCTGCTTCGACACGCGCGATACCATTGAATGTAAATATTTTGGTAATACGTCCCTTTCTTGTCTCACCTGTAGACTTCTTCACAACGATTTCTTCGCCAACTTTTGCAACTCCATCGTAAACACGAGCGACCGCGATACGTCCAAGGAAGTTGTCGTAGGCAAGGTTAAATGCCTGCGCGAGGAATGGATTGTTGATGTCTCCTGTTGCCTTGGGAACTTTCTCAAGAATAATATCAAGGAGTGGAGTTAAATCTTTTCTCTCATCATCAAGCTCTTTCATAGCTACTCCTTCACGACCGATAGCATAGACAGTAGTAAATTCTAGTTGTTCATCACTAGCGCCGAGCTCGAGGAAAAGCTCAAAGACTTCATCATGAACACGCTTTGCATCACTGGCAGGCTTATCAATTTTATTGATAACGACAATAGGCTTAAGTCCAAGCTCTAGACTTTTCTTCAGTACAAAGCGAGTCTGAGGCATAGGACCTTCCTGTGCGTCGACAACCAAGAGGACGCAGTCGATAGAACGTAGTACACGCTCTACCTCAGAACCAAAGTCAGCGTGACCTGGTGTATCGAGTATATTTATCTTTACTCCTTTGTATGGCACAGAAGTATTCTTTGCTGTAATAGTAATACCGCGTTCTTTTTCCATAGGATTAGAGTCCATGGTTTGTCCTTCCACACCTACTCCGCACTGCTTCATGAGCGCGTCGGTAAGGGTAGTCTTTCCATGGTCTACGTGGGCAATAATGGCGATGTTTCTAATTTCCTGTTGCATGATAAAAATAAATGAATACGAACCATTTCTGTGATGCAGAAATGGGGGTTTTTAAAGTGCTCATAGTATATCACAACAGCACAAAAATGGAAAGCTCGTCAAATAATTTTTACTACGAAAGGAATTACTCTCTTCGAAACTAAAAAAGACCTTTCGGTCTTTTTCGTTTCTTCTAGCCTAAATCCTAAGACTTTCAGACTTGGATAAAGTTCCTACACTAAACGTGAATTTGTAACCTAACAAGGTTGTTCTGGGTGCTAATTCAGGAGTTTTTCGAAGAAAACGTACACTTTAGTACATCGACTAAGAAAAATTCCGTAACGACAAAAAAGTTTGCCAAGTGTGGAAGTCTTATTCCGTAGGGATAACTTCCTCCTCCTTCTTCCCCTTCTTTTCTACTTCAATAGCTGAAAAATCTACTGCGACTATCTCATCTGGAATTTCTTCTCCTAATGCAGTGATAGCAGCGAGTACATCATCTTCATTCATATGATACAGCTCTACACCCTTTGGCAGAACAATATCCTTCACCGTGATAACACTCGTAGAAGAAACAAGGGAACTCACGTCAACATCAAAAGCATGGGGGAGGTTTTGTGACTCACCTTCTACCATAATTTCATGAGCAACCTTAGTGAGAATGCCTCCTGTCTTTGCAGCTGGAGCTTCACCAATAAAATTAAGAGGAATAGAAACATGCACTTTCTGTCCTTTTTCTACGACATAGAAATCAACATGGACAATGTTACTCTTTACTGGATCTCTTTGCATATCATGAACAAGTACATTCTTGACACCGTCCGCAGTACTGAGCGCAATAGTTGACATTTCACCTGACTGAGTAAAAACCTTCTTAAACTCTGCAAGGGAAATTGAGACTGGTGTTGAAACTGTCTTTCTTCCGTAAAAAACTGCAGGAATAAAACCTTCTTTCTTTGCTTCTTTCAAAGCTCTTGGGTGTGCTGTAAGTTCTAACATAATTTTACTATTATACATTATTTCTGAAAAAAAGAAAGTACAATCCTATTATTTATATTCATTTATTAGAAAAAACGTAACTCTCGAAATGACTACGAAAGATGACGAGTCGATGATGAATACCTCACACTGTGAATGTGTTCTGAACTGTTTTTCTTTTTCTAGCAAAAAATAAGGCGTTCATTTCAAGAATTATGTTAAAAATGAACCTTCCCGGACTTAATTCCACAGAGTATTTTTGCGGAATAAAGAAAAGTAAAGAGTCATCTAATAGATGACTCTTTACTTTTTATCCTATACTCACTCTACCAAACTCTATTTATTGACGAGTATCTTTGTACTCGTTCGACCTAGTTCTTGTCCTCCATAGTACGAAAGCACTGTTGCTTCAAACGTTACTTCAGATGGTCCCCACATATTACCTCCTACTTGAACAGTAATTTGAGGTGAAGTGTTGATATTTGCCTGGTAGACATACACATCATTTCCACAAGATAATCCATTGATAGTTAATGTTACTCCCGGCTGACAAATAGCACGGACTTTCCAGTAAAGGTTTTGATACTGTGCAAATACTGGAGTATTGGGTACATATCCGTAGAGTGTAACAGTCTCTCCTGCAGCGACTGGATTCTTGCTCGGAGTGAGGATAACTTGCGCGAGAGTTAAAGGACGATTAACTGTCATCTGATCTGCATATGCCTTAATAGTAAGCTCACCTTCTGATGTTTGATAGAAAGCGATGATATACATGCGGTATGAATTAGAATTGATACCAGTACACGCAGTAGAACCAGAACAAACAGCATCGAGGGCTTCTTTAGTAAGAGCGATCTTATATGAAGTGAGGCTTCCCGGAAGAGCTGCAATTTGTTTTTCAAGACCAGTAGAAGTGTTGGTTAACATGACAGAGTAATGACTCACCTTCATATTTGACGTTACCCAAGTCGCTGGAATAGTATCGCCTTCATTGTAAACAGATTTATTAAGCGGTATCAGTATAGTCATTGATGGAGCGCGGTTGACAGTTGTTGGATATGCAGACTGATTTGTCTGGTTCGGTTGATATAGATAATTATTGACAAGAGGTATATTTGAAGGAGGGTAGTTATTCGAAAGAGGATTCACATTTGTATTAACAGTGCTGTACGGATACACACTTGTGCTTGTTTTTGTTGTAGGGATTTCTGTAACCATGTTTACCATTCTGCTGGTAGCGCCGACATAGCTCGCATGATCATCTCCACCACAAATGAGATTATTGAGAAGATTCATAGTTTGTAAACCAACAGTACCTGTAGGGTTGATACCATAGCGAGATTGAAAGAGCTTAACTGCATTTTTAGTTTCGTAACCAAAGTGACTATTTGGCTGTGACTGAAGGAAGTCTTGATCAAAAAGATAGTCTTGAACAGTAGCAACATCTTCACCACTTGACCCAAGCGAAAGGTTGCGCGAAACAGTTGCGTCACAACTATTGCCGTACATGCCGTAGCCATAAAGACCAGACCCGCTCATACGATTGTCATTTTGTAGTGTGTACCCATCATAAACAGAAGGTAAATCACCTCCATACGTATAGTAGGTGGTTGGAGTAGCGTCATATACTCCCCATGCGAAAACCCCTGTCGTAGTAAGGCTGAACGTTGATAGTGCTAGTAAAAATAAGCTCTTTTTTGTCATAATGTAAGTATTATATCACTAATATATAAAAATGTCAACACTTTACCCTTTAATGTCTTGACAAAATACATAAAATATGTAATACTAACTAAGTCAATATGCCCTTTGGCTGCGACAAGTAAATCAACCTTTTGGAGATTGAAATGTCCTTTGAAAAACTGAATCTGTGCGAAAGCACCCAAGTCGCAATGAACGTGTTCCACATGTTCCGCAACAATACCATCAACATGGTAAATATGTCCTCTCGTTGCGATAAAGAAGTTGGCTTCACTCAGTACGATGGTGGCAACTACACACCTGAAGAGGACGAAATTCCTCCGTATGAGAATGCTAAGCTGGAACAAATCGCGCACCTGCTCCGAGGAAGTTACTCGAATATCCGTGTCCACAACGTCATCAGGTCTCGAGCCGAGTTTGGTATTGACCTTGCTGAATCACGCCTCGTGCAGTTTTATGTCACGGAACGAGGAGATGACAAGAAAGTCATTGTCTCTGTCTTACTGAGCCAGAAGTGGTACGAAGGTGGACTCACCCCTTGGCACGTTGAAAGTGTTGAGATCAAAGTAGCCTACCCGACCAATAAGTTTTCAAATAAAGGTGAAGGTAAAACTGTGATCATTAACCTACGACAAATATCTGGAAATGAAGACCTTTGGCTTTCAGAACAGATGGAACAGAACGTTCGAGGTTTTCTGTATTTTTGCTAACAGCATCTCAAACCCGCCCTGCGGCAAAAGCCCGTCTCGGCGGGCTTTTTGTTTTGTATTTTTATACACTAAAAAACTTTCCTTTGAACTGACTCACGCGATTAGTAAATCGGGCCGGGAGGCCATAGGAGCGGAGTGTGAGATGCTTTTCTAGCAAGAAAAGACATCGGTCAGTGAAAAGGAAAGTTTAAAAAGAAGAAATTAAATTTTAACCCTGGATTCCAGCGTCATACGTCAATTTGGTAATTGAGATATTTTTGGGTACAAAATTTGCGCCAAGCGTGAATTTGGTAATTCAAGGATGACACTAATGGTGGGATAAAAACGAGAAGGTTATTTACCTTTTATTTTGGTCGACGCCTGCTAGCTTACGACCTCTTCGTCGCTCTACGCTCCTTGACCAATCACCTCCTTTAAAAACGCTTCATCACTTGGGTCACGCCCGAGGAAATTTTTCATAAGATTCATTTCTTCATCAGAACTTCCTTTTGCGAGTACTTCGCGTCTCCACTTTGCTCCAACTTTTTTCACCTCTGTTCCGTAGAGCACGCTTTCTTTCTTTTTATCCTTCATCATAGCTTTTTCAAAGATAGAGAACGCATCGTATGCAT
Source organism: bacterium (assembly GCA_043745785.1). GTDB lineage: Bacteria > Patescibacteriota > Minisyncoccia > Phycocordibacterales > UBA5272 > UBA11704. The sequence continues at coordinate 9,242 of JAYTSG010000032.1, forward strand.
AAACAAGTGCCCAAAGATACGAGTAGTAGCCAGCATCATATCCAACCATGTGACCAAAGCCAGCCGGGAAAAGAGTCTTGTCTTCTGGAAGAACAAAACCAAAAAACTTTTTGTTCATAGCAATATATTCTTTCGTAACATCTGCCACTTTCCCTATGTGCATATCCATATCTATTTTGCCGTGCATGAGTTGCCTCGTGTAGCCGTACGCATTCTGGAAATTTTTTGCACCTAAGATATTTTCTAGCATTTCATCTGTGAGTCTTTCTCCTGTTTCAAAATGCTTACCAAGAGCTTTCAGAGCTTCTTTATTCCAAACGAAATTCTCCATGAATTGCGAAGGTGTTTCTACGAAATCCCATGAGACATTAGTACCTGCGAAACTTGCGAGCTTTGACTCAGACAGAATATGATGAAGAGAATGTCCAAACTCATGGAAGAGTGTCTCGACTTCACCGAGAGAAAGAAGCGACGGAGTTGTTACCTTTCCCTTCTTTTGTGGTGATGGGAAATTGCCAAGAATAGTAGCGAGTGGAGTGACCATCTCATCACTTCTGTAAAAGGTCTCCCTCGTTTCGATCTGTCCAGCGCAAGCATAGTGTCCAAACTTACCTTCTCGTGGGTAAAGGTCAAGTGCTATATAACCGACAAGATTTCCGCCCTGCTCTTTAGTATTTCTTACTTCATAAAGCTTCACGTCCTTATGCCAAAGTGCCATTTCTTTTTCTACAAATTCTATACTAAAAAGTGTGCGAGCGAGCGAGAAGAACTCGGTCAGGACATGTGGCATCGGGAAGTAGGCACGAAGAGTCTCTGGATCAAGATCGTAGAGTTTCTTTTTAAGAGAGGTTGCTACAAAAGAAGCATCATAGTAAGCGAAGTCTTGTATGTCAAGGGTTTTTGCATAATCAGCCAGCTGTTTACTATCTTTCTTTGCAAGTGGTGTGAGTTTTTTAAGGAGTCCATCTTGAAAAGAACTTACATTTTTAGCACTCTTTGCCATGCGATTTTC